>CAMWVZ010000001.1 GCA_947177845.1 uncultured Bacteroidales bacterium
TGCCCTCCACCAATGCTTTTTTAAATTCTTCGGTTGTCATATCGGATTATTTTTTTTCTTTTCTTTGTTTTTCTTATTATTACCAAAAACCGAGATGTGGATGTAACGGTCGGGGTGCTCGCGGAAATCCTGCAAAAGCAATTCAAGCTGACGCGAGGAATTCTCAAGATTCTGATAAAGAGTGTCGTTGTGCAACAACTGTCCTAAATTGCCTTCACCCGCCTCCACCTTGTTCATCATGTGCTGCAAGGAGAAAAGCGTTTGTTGCAGCGACGCGATAGTGGCGCCGAGCTCGGCATTCGCCAAGGTGTCGCTTACCTTTTCCATATTGCCGGCCACCTTGTTCAGATTATCGACAATGCCCTTCACCTTGCCTTTGTTGGCGGCCAATATATCGTTGGCATGGTCGGTGAGTTGCGAGAGATTTTCCATGGAAGTCTTGAGCGAGGAAATCGTAAAACTCAAATCTTCCACCGCCTGATTGCCCATAATCTTGTTTATGTTGCCCATTACCGAGTCCATCGAGACGAGGATGCTCTCCAATCTATCCTTCATCGGGCTCAGGCTTGCCAATAAATCGGGTTTCTGTTGGCCTTCCAACCATTCGCCCGAAGGCAATATTTCCGTTTCATTCCCCAAATAAAGCACCACGCCCGAACCGCTCATAAGCCCCATGGATTCCACCGAAGCCACCGAACCTTTGGGTATCTTGTATTTTTTCTTGACACCGATGCCCATCTTGATGCGGTAGTCGGTATCTGAAACGAAATCGAGGGTGCTCACACGCCCCACTTTCTTGCCGTTCACCATAACGGGCGAAGCGATATTGACACCGCCTGTATTCTCGAAAACGGCGTAATAGGTGTTTTCGCTCGTAAGCAGGTTGCGTCCCGCCAAAAAGAAACCCACCCATACAAAAAGCAGGACAATGACTATCGAGATGATGCCCACTTTCCACTCTTTCGAAATCTTGATATTGCTTGCGTTGGACATGATGTTGGATTTATTTTCCGGAAACTTCCTGTTTGCCTAAAGCCTCCTGCACGGGAATATTCACATCGTTTTCGAAGGCCGTCACAAAGGCGTTTTCATAGCCTGCCCGTTTGGCTTCTTCCACAAGTTTCTGCACTTGTTCGTAGGACGATGTATTTCCGTAGTAGTATTTATAAAGTTTACGCGCTGTATCGTAACTGAGGCTCAAATCGTTCAATCCTTTGAAATTATAAGCCTTCAACTCCAACTTATTGCCCGAAGCGGCAATCTGCACTTTGTAGGTGATGACAGGGGCTTGCGAAGCCTGTGGTGCCTGTGGTGCCTGTGCCTGTGCCTGTTCCTGTGCCGAAGTCGGAGTCGGCGCCGAAGCGGAAGCCGGAACCTCCTGTTTCGGCTCTTGTCGAGCCGGCTGTTCCATAGGCTTTTGCGGCGCGGCAGGTTGCGAGGTCTGTGAAAGCACCTGATGCGGAGACGGCAAAAACTCTTCTTCCGGGGTGGATTTGGCGGAACCCAAGCGGCTGTCGATACGCTGTTTATATTTCCCGAAAGCTGTCAGAAGACTTTGCGCCACAATCAACTGCCCCTTTTCCGAACTCAGGAATTTTTCTTCTTCCGGATTACTCAGAAACCCGATTTCGGTAAGCACCGACGGACGGGCCGATTTCCATAACACATAGAAAGGACCTTGCTTGATGCCTCTGTTGGGCGAGGAGGGAATGTTTCCGCCATAGGCTTTCTGCAACTCTTGCGAAAAATAGACGCTGTTTTCGAAACCCGCATCTTGCTGCACCGTGGCCGAAACCACGTCCATCCACGACTGGCTATAGTTCTGTTCGTGATTCTGTTCTTGCAAAACAACCGCATTTTCGCGTTGCACCTCCATAAGATTGGCATCGTTCTTCTGCGAACCCCGAATCCACGTTTCCACACCCCGCGCCGAAGGGCTCTTGGCGGCATTGCAGTGAATGGAAACAAAGAGGTCGGCATGATTGTCGTTGGCTATCTGTCCCCGTTTCCACAATTCGATGAAACGGTCGTCGCTACGGGTGTAGACCACGGTTACATCGGGATATTTTTCTTTCACCAACGCCCCGAATTTCTTAGCCACCGCCAACGCCACGTCTTTTTCGCGTGCCGTCTTGCCCACACAGCCTGCGTCCTTGCCGCCATGCCCGGGGTCAATCACCAACACATCGACTTTGTCGGAAATCTGCCCGTAGGAAAAAGACACGGAGGTGCCGCAAAACGCCACGCCCACACACAGCAACCACCGGCAAAATTGTTTCATCCTATCTGTCATTACGCTCTTTTTTACGAAATTTTCCGTCCGCCACACCCCTGCACACGAAACTGTACTCGTGCGCAGACGCGAAGATAGCGAATTTATCGTATCTTTGAATATAAATATTCAAGATACTCCGCCTCGGACAAAACAAGTAAACTTGATTTTGTCGCTCGGCTTATCGTATCTTTGGAGAATAAAATAACATCACCTATGACCGACATACGTGTTCTTTGGATCGATGATGAAATCGATTTGCTCAAACCTCACGTTATGTTTCTGCAGGCCAAAGGCTACGAAGTCTTCACCCTCAACAACGGGGTGGATGCCGTGGAAACCTTGCAGAAGCAACCTGCCGATATTGTGTTCTTGGACGAACAGATGCCGGGACTTTCGGGCATGGAAACGCTTTCCAAAATCAAGGAGGCCTTCCCTACCCTGCCCGTGGTAATGGTGACAAAAAGCGAAGAGGAGCGGATTATGGACGAGGCTATCGGTTCCAAAATCTCCGACTATCTGCTCAAACCCGTCAACCCCGGCCAAATCTTGCTTTCCATTAAGAAACTCTTGGAATCCAAGCGGTTGGAAAACGAAAAATCCACTTCGGCCTATCAACAGGAATTCCGCGAAATCAGTGCAAGCCTTTCCCCTCACCTCTCGTATAAGGAGTGGGAAAACATCTATCGGAAACTGGTGTTTTGGGAAATGGAACTGAGTGCAAGCGACGACGGAAGCATACGCGAAACCCTGCAAAGTCAACGCGATGAAGCCAATCTGCTTTTCGGGAAATTCGTGGAGCAGAACTACCGCGACTTTCTGAAAAAAGGTTCGGACAACGATTTCGAGATGTCGCATTTTCTTCTGCAAAAGAAACTTTTTCCTCTTCTCGATGCCGAAACGCCTGTCTTCTTTATCCTTATAGACAATCTTCGCTACGACCACTGGCGGGTGCTTCAACAAAAGATGCAACCCTATCTCAAGACGTTGAGCGAAGAAACCTATATGGCTATCCTGCCTTCGGTGACCCAATACGCACGCAACAGTCTCTTTGCGGGCCTGATGCCCTCGGAAATCGCGCGTAAATATCCGCAGTATTGGGTGGGTGAAGACTCGAATGAATATAAAAATCAGTTTGAAAAGGAATTGCTGGAGGAATACCTCAAGCGTCACGGCAAGAACATTCCTTTCAACTACTATAAAGTGTTGAACCAATCCTACGGCACCAAAATCCTCGACTACCTGCCCAAGATGCTGAAAACACCGCTCAATGTCATCATCTACAATTTTGTGGATATGTTTTCTCATGCCAGCACCGAGGTGGAACTCCTGCGCGAAATGGCCTACGACGATGCGGCCTACCGCTCGCTGGTGGGGTCTTGGTTCGAACATTCGCCGCTTTTGGACCTAATACGAAATTTGGCGGGCGAGAAAGTCACGGTGGTGATTACCACCGACCACGGCTCCATTCGTATTGCCGACCCTGTGCGCATAAAAGGCGACCGCGAAACCAGCTCCAATCTCCGCTATAAATCGGGGCGGATTTTGGACTATAACGCAAAGGATGTGTTTGAAGTACGTAATCCCGAAGACATCTTCCTGCCCAAGACCAATCTTTCCTCTTCTTTTGTTTTTTGCAAACAAAATGATTTCTTTGTATACCCGAACAACTATAACCAATACGTGGCATACTACAAAAACACCGTCCAACATGGAGGCATTTCCATGGAGGAAATGATGGTGCCCTATGCCGTATTGCAACCCAAATAGAAATGGACACAGATACTTGCAGTTTAGTTGCGCCCACCCCCGAAGACCTGCCCCCGTCTGCGCGGCTCCTTCTGGAAAAATTCCCGAAGGAGCGTGTCTTTGCCTTTTTCGCTCCTATGGGGGCGGGAAAGACCACATTCATTCAATCTCTTTGTCAATGCTTGGGCGTGAAAGACCGGGTGGTGAGCCCCACCTTTTCGCTCGTCAACGAATACAAATCCGATTTCGGACCTATTTATCATTTTGATTTTTATCGCCTTAAAAACGCGGAAGAAGCTTTGGACATAGGCACCGACGAATATCTGGAAAGCGGCCATTATTGTTTTATGGAGTGGTCGGAGATTGCGGAAAGCATTTTTCCCGAACGTTTTGTGAGGGTTGAAATAGAACCGGATGCAAACGGAACCCGTCATATTCACGCATATTTGGTAAAATGAATACGATAAAGGATTTGGACTGCACGATATATGCAGGGGAAGACAGCCTTTCGCTGCTGCAGGGCGAGGTGGCGAGGTATCTCGCCGCCGAGCCCGACGCAACCTGCGTGGTGTTGTGCGAGCAAGCCGCCTCAAAAAAAATCTTTCCCGTCTTGTTGCGTGCCTGCCCTTCGTTGCGGAGGAGCAAGCGCTATTTCCTGCCGGCTTCCGAATCCCGAAAACACATCGAGACCTTGCTTCCGCTGTGGAAACAATGGGCGAACGACAAACTCGACCGCAAGACGCTGGTGATAAACTTAGGCGGCGGCGTGTTGTGCGATATGGGCGGTTTTGCCGCCTCGCTTTTCAAGCGTGGCCTGCCCTTCATCAATATTCCCACCACACTGTTGGCCATGGCCGATGCATCGGCCGGCGGCAAAACCGCCGTCGATCTCGGCGAAATCAAGAACATTCTCGGTTGCTTCAACCGCCCCCGCGCCGTTTTCGTCGACCCCGTCTTCCTGAAAACGCTTCCCGAAAGAGAAATGCTCTCGGGGATAGCCGAAATCCTGAAAATGCAGTGCATCTGCCGAACGGATTTTTCCGTGCAACGCGCCGAAAAACTCTTCACCGACCCTGAATATCGGAATGAAGCCCTGCTTTTCGCCATAAAGAACAAGACACGCATCACCCAACAGGATTTCAAGGAAGAAAACATCCGCAAGACGCTCAACTTCGGGCATACTTTCGGACACGCTTTCGAAGCCTTGGCGCTGCGCAAGAAACACCCCATAACCCACGGCGAGGCGGTAGCGCACGGCATGGTGTGCGAACTGTATCTTTCCTGCCGCAAGTGCGGTTTCACCCGCGCCCGGTTCGACCAATTCGCAAACCTGATAAACACCCGCTACGGAAACTTCACCTATATGGAAAAGGACATTCCCGCCCTTTTGAACTATATGGTGAACGACAAGAAGAACAAGGGGCGGAAAATCTATCCCGTATTGCTTTCCACTTGGGGCGAATGCGTCTTCGACAAAGGCATTTCCCCTCTTGTGATAGAAAAAACGCTTTGCGATTACCTCAGCCTCAACAAACTATCATCACGCTAATACAAAGAAAAATGGACGATATAACCCTTAGTTTCAAACACAAAATTCTGCAAGGCGAAGCGCCCTTGCCAAGCTCGAAAAGCATCAGCAACCGTTATCTGATTCTGCAATTTTTGGCGGAAGAGGATTTCGACATCGAGAACCTCTCGGATTCCGATGATACCCGCCTTATGCAGAAGCTGTTGAAAGTTATCAGAAATCACGACGAAGACGACGAGGACGAAGTGGTTCTGGACTGTCTCAACGCCGGTGCCGTGATTCGGTTCCTCACGGCCTTGCTGGCTTTCAAACCCGGCAATTGGGTGCTCACCTCCAGCAACGAGCGTATGAAGGTGCGCCCTATCGGTCCCCTTGTGGATGCTCTCCGCTCCATGGGCGTGAAAATAAACTATTTGGGAGAGGAAGGATACCCGCCCTTGCAGATTACCGGAAATCCCCAGGCCATTCAGGAAAGCGACGGACGGGTATGTGTGGACGCCGGTCAAAGCAGTCAGTTCGTGTCGGCCCTGATGCTGGCCGCGCCCTTGTTTCCGCAGGGTCTGCATATCGAAATGGGGGGCGAGACCAAGGTTTCGTTGCCCTATGTGCAGATGACCGCCCAGTTGATGCGCAACTGCGGCGTGGAGGTGATTTTCATCGACAGCAACAATATTTTCGTGGACGGTCGTCCCCATGCGCCCGAAAAGGTCTTGATTGAATCGGACTGGAGCGCGGCCTCCTATATATATGCGTTGTTGGCGCTTTCGCAAGAGGGACGTATCGAACTTCCCCTTCTTACGGAAGAAAGCGTGCAGGGCGACCGCATCTTGGCCGATTGGTTCGAAGACCTCGGTGTGGAGACCGAATTCGCCGAAGACCGTGTGATTCTTACCAAACCTGCGAATGCCCAAATCGACAGAAGCCCCAAAGAATACGACTTCGTGCATCATCCCGATTTGGCGCAAACCATGGCCGTATGTTGCGCGGCCATGGGTATCGAAGCCCGTCTCTACGGCATCTTCGGCCTCAAATACAAGGAAACCGACCGGATTATCGCGCTGCGCAACGAATTGGAACGTATCGGCGCCCGTGTGGAATTGCGCGAAGAAGCCGATGAAAACGAACTGCATATTCTTCCCTCTTCCCTGCACCCCGAAAACGAACTCATCCGCACCTACGGAGACCACCGCATGGCGCTCGCCTTTTCGGCCTTGGCCATAGCCTACGACAAAGTGAACCTGCAACAACGCGATGTGGTGAACAAGTCGTTTCCCGGATATTGGAACGTGATGAAGAAATTAGGCGCAAAATTTTAAAACCCTCGCAACGATGATAAAGAAAACCGTGTTCCTCTGTGCGGTGACGTGCGCTTTGCTGGCCACGGCCCCTGCCTTGCAAGCCAAAGTAAAGCCCACCCGCGACACACTCACCCTTATCGGTTTCAACGATTTCCACGGCTCTTTCCAACAGACCGCCGATATTCCCGGAGCCGCCGCCTTGGTGCACACGCTGGGGCAGTGGCGGCAGACCATACCCAATATGCATGTGCTGGCCGGCGGCGACAATTACAGCGGCGGCTACTTCACGCGCATTACGGGCGGCCAACCGCTCGCCGAACTTTTCGAGGCATTGGGCGTGGAATATTCGGCTATCGGCAACCACGAATTCGATTGGGGCGTTCCCGCGATGGTGGAACGTTTTAACTGGGGTTCCACCCGCTACCTGTGCGCGAACATCTTTCTCGACACCCTGTCGCAGACCCGCCCCGACTGGGCGGTTCCCTACGTCATCGTACACGAAACGCTCAAAAACGGCACCCCCTTGCGGCTTGCCTTTATCGGCCTGGCCACCCCCGAAACCAAAACCACGGCCATGCCCGCTATCGTCAAGGATCTGTATTTCGAAAACCCTGTGGAATGCGCCCGCCGCGTGCGCGAACAACTCACCGACAGCGCCGATGTGTATATTCTCCTGACCCATATAGGCACCTTGATGGACGGAGAGGAAGTGATATTCCGCAATACGTGGGAGGATGTAAGCGTTCTGAAAGGCATAGACGGCATTTTCAGCGGACATTCGCACAAGGCCGTCTGCGGCTTGAGAAACGGAATTCCCGTGGTGCAGGCACGCAACTACGGACGCAAGTTCTCGCAGATGCGCTTCGAAGTGTCGCGCGATGCGAAAGGCAAAGTCTCGCATCGTTTCATAGATGCCGAACTGCTCACTCCGCTTGCCGAACAAGATTCCTCCATGCTGGCTTTGGTGGCCTCCCATCTCGAAAATCCCGAATACGGTTTCGGTGAAATTGTCTGCCACAACCCGCATCTCCTGAGCAACGACGAAGCCATCGCTCCGAGCGGATTCACCCTCTTGGGCACGTTGGTGACGCGTTCCTACGCATGGTGCTACCGCACGCTTACCCAAGACAGCGTAAGACCCGTGATAGGCGTCTGCAACTGGGGTTCTATCCGCACCACGATGCCGGAAGGAGAAATCACACGTCTGCAAGCGGGCAACATCCTGCCTTTCGGGGGCAGATTGGGCGCGTTTGAATTCAGCGGAAGCGATTTGCTCCAACTTCTGCAATACGGCATGGAATGCAAGGCGGGTTGGCTGCAATACCACGATATGGAAATCGTGGTGGCGGACGGAAAGATTCAAAAGGCTTTCTATATCGCACCCGACGGCACCCGCAGCGAGATACGCCCGGACGAAACCTATATTGTGGTGACGGAAAATTTCTTGTCCTCCGGCGGAGACGGCTACGACGCCAAACTTTTCGGCCAGCCCGATGCCACCTTCTCCTCCCTGCCCGATGCCCCCCGCAATCCCACCGACGTATTCATCAACTACCTCCGTTATCTCAGGCACGTAGCGCCTCCTACGTTCGCCGCCCCCCGTATGATGGACGGAAATTGATGATTTTCGGTTTATTCGTATATTTGCGCCTTTTTATTTTTGCCACGGTATGAAATTATCGCAATTCAACTACAACCTTCCCTCCACGCTCATTCCCCTTGAGCCTATGCCCAACCGCGACGAATGCAAGTTGATGGTGGTGGACAGGAAGAAACAGAAGATTGAACATAAGACCTTTAAAGACATTCTGAAATATTTTTCGGAAGGCGATGTGCTCATCTTGAACAACACCCGCGTGTTCCCCGCCCGCCTCATGGGCGAAAAGGAGAAGACGGGTGCCATGATCACCGTCTTCCTGTTGCGCGAGCTCAACCGCGAGTCGCTTTTGTGGGACGTATATGTGGACCCCGCCCGCAAAATCCGTATCGGCAACAAACTCTATTTCGGCGAAAACGACGAATTGGTGGCCGAAGTCATCGACAACACCACCTCACGCGGCCGTACCCTCCGTTTCCTCTACGACGGCCCCTACGAGAATTTCAAAGCCTTGATTTACAAACTCGGTGTGACACCTCTGCCCGACCATATCCTGGCCAAACGCAACGTGAAACCCGAAGACGCGGAGAACTACCAGACCGTTTTTGCCCAAGAAGAAGGCGCGGTGATGGCACCCACCGCCGGTCTGCATTTCAGTAAGACCTTGCTGAAACGCATGGAAATCAAAGGCATTGAAACAGCCGCCATAACCGTGCACTGCGGTTTGGGCAACGTGCGCGAAATCGATGTGGAAGACCTCACCAAGCACCGTGTGGATTCCGAAGAGATGTACATCACGCAAGAAGCCTGCGACATCGTGAACAAAGGCATAGACGGCAAGAAGAAAATCTGCGCCGTGGGCACTTCGGTGCTCAAGGCCGTGGAAAGCTCGGTTTCCTTTGCCGGCAAGCTCAAACCCTACGCCGGCTGGACGAACAAGTTTATCTTCCCTCCCTACGATTTCACCATACCTAATTGCATGATAAGCAATTTCCACGCGCCTCTCTCCTCGCTCTTCATGTCCGTATGCGCCTTCGGGGGCTACGACCTGATTATGCAGGCCTACAAGGAAGCCGTGGAGAAGAAATACCGCTTCCTTACCTTCGGCGATGCCATGCTGATTTTGTAACACCCGCAGAATGCCCGGCAAGGAAAGAATCATATTGGGTATAGACCCCGGAACCCGCATCATGGGCTACGGTATCATCAAGGCCGAAGGGCAGAAATTCTCCTTTGTCGATATGGGGGTGGTGAATATGACGCAGGAAGCCGACCCTCTGTTGCGTTTGGAAAGGATACAGCAGGAAGTGACCCGCATTGTGCAGACCTATCATCCTGATTGTCTTTCTATTGAAACTCCTTTTTACGGAAAGAACGTACAGTCGCTCATTAAGTTGGGAAGAGCGCAGGGCGTGGCGATAGCTACAGGTATGACACTTGGGGTGAAAGTGTTTGAGTATGCGCCTCTCAAGATAAAGCAATCTCTCACGGGCAAGGGCTCCGCCTCGAAGGAACAGGTATGCGCCATGGTGTTCCGCCTGTTGGGTTTGCACATGGAACAGCCCAAATACCTGGATGCCACCGATGCCATGGCCGCCGCTATCTGCCACGGCATTCACTGCCGCCTCGACGACCTGAAACAAACGACCCGGATGCTTTCCACACCCGGGTCGTCTGCAAAGTCCGTAAAGTCCACGAAAGTAAAGTCGAAAAAAACGAATTGGGCGGAATTTCTCGCCCAGCATCCCAACCGCATCGTGTAGCGGTGTCCCTGTCCTACAATTTCCGGAACTCGGCGAAAACCGCGTCGGCCAAGGCTTTCATCTCCTCTTCGGGAAGATGCAGTTTCTCTTTGCCGAAATCAATGTCAGCCACCCCGTGAATGGGCACCAAGTGGATATGCGCATGGGGCACGTCCAAACCAATCACCGACATACCGATCTTAGGAGCGGGACATACCTTAATCAAGGCCTTCGCCACCTTTTTGGCAAAACTCATCAATTCGCCCAACTCATTGTCGGGCAAATCGAAAATATAGTCCGTTTCCTTCTTGGGAATCACCAGCACATGCCCTTTCGCCACGGGGGCTATATCCAAGAAAGCCAAATGTTTGCTGTCTTCGGCCACCTTGTAGCAAGGAATCTCGCCGGCCACGATTTTAGAAAATATACTACCCATTTCAGCGTGTTATTTCAACGATTTCAAAAGGAATGACACCCACCGGCACCGTCACGTCCACCACATCCCCCACCTTTTTGCCCAACAAGGCCGTGGCGATAGGCGAACTCACCGAAATCTTGCCTGCCTTGAGGTCGGCTTCGTTCTCGGGCACAATGGTGTAGCGCATTTTGGTGTTGTTCTTGCGGTTCTTGATAGTTACCACCGAAAGCAACAATACTTTCGACGTATCCATCTTCGATTCGTCCAAAATGCGGGCGTTGGCCAACTCGGCCTGCAACTTGGAAATCTTAAGTTCACACAGTCCCTGCGCCTCTTTGGCCGCATCGTATTCGGCGTTCTCCGAAAGGTCGCCCTTGTCGCGTGCCTCGGCGATTTGCTGCGAGATTTTGGGTCTTTCTACCTTGGTAAGGTGTTCCAATTCATCCTTAAGTTTTTGCAAACCTTCCTTGCTGTAGTACTTGATCTCTCCCATAATCAAAATTATAATACCCTATGGCATAATAAACAAAAAGACCCTCGCGGAAGGGTCGTCGTGCACATTACACCGATAGGGCGAACTTTTCGGCAAAGATAGCATTTTTTTTCTAACTTTGCTTTCCACTTATCCTTATTCCATTTTTATGCGCAACACGGTAGCTCTTCTCATAGGTATGCTGACGGCGGGTTTATGCCTGTGTCTGTGCGGTTGCAATCACAGTATCAGCAACGGCAACATTCCCGAACGGAGCGTTAACTTCACCGTTCATCCCTACGACTTGGACAACACCCTGATGACCGTGGGCGGGGTCAAATACTTTAACTACGGATACAGCGGGGTCTGCGTGTATCATATCGGCGACATGGAAGAGGAATACGTAGCGTTCGAGCAGGCCTGCCCCTTGGATTGGGAATCGGGTTGCCACGTGCAGTACGACAAGGCAAAAGACCGTTTTGTGGGAAAGGATTGCGGCGGTGAGTTCAGCAGTTACAGCGGATTCGGATATAACAAGGTGTCCCGTTTCGCGTTGCGAAAGTATCACATCACCTATTTAAACAACGGCACATTCCAAGTTTCCAACTGAAAAACATCTATTTTTAAACGAAATAGCCATGAAAACAAAACTTTCTTTCCTGCTTCTTCTCGCCCTTCTGTGCTCTTTTTCCGCACAAGGACAGAAAAAAATCACGATAGGTGATTTAAGCAAAGCCCAACAGGACAGCATTATCTTTGCTTTCCCCCAAGCCACCGAAGGCACCCTTTATTATAAGGACGGTTCCATTGCCAAATCTCGGTTCAATTACAACTACTACGAACCCCAGCTTTTGTTCTGGAACGACAAGCCCGAATTTCCCGAAGACACCCTCCGTCGTTTGAACGACCTGTCCAACATCGTGGTGGCGGAAATCGGCGACCGCACCTTCGTACCGGCCCTCTCCGGTTTGGGCGAGCTGATTTTAAACAACCGTATCAGCCTTATTTCGTGCAAGAAAGTAAACATTTCGGAGAAGAAAACGGGGGCATACGGCACCGGCGGCTCCACCGCATCCATCCGCAACGTATCTTCGTTCAACAGCAACGGCACCACCGGCAGCGAAACCTATACGGGACAGACCACCGCCAGCGTGGTTCGATATGAATTCTCGAGCAATTCCGAACTTTCGGTGGCCTACACCCTCTTTCTGATGAAAGACGGAAAGACCTACCCGCTCACCAAGAAAAACCTGCTTAAACTTTTCCCCAAGGCGGCCGGCTTCATTTCACAATATCTCGAAGAGCAAAAACCCGATTTGGACAGTCCTCAGGACATGCTCAACCTTGTGAATTTGGCCAACGCCAACGAAAAGTAAAAAAAAATGGTTATCTTCGCGGCTTGAAGCCGGAGTGTAACCTCGGTTTCGACCACCCAAAACAAGGAGGAACCGCTTAGCCGTTATGCCTACAAAACACTTGAATAGCAAAAAGTTATCTTTTTGTGGAGTTGTGGCGCTTTGGTGTCTCATGGCGGGCTTGTGTCCGCTTTCGGCACAGCAGGAGGGAAACCAGATTACGCAATATATGTTCAACACATATGCGTATAATGCTGGTTTCGCCGGTATGTCGAACGGAATCAATGCTTCGCTGTTGCATCGGCAGCAATGGACGGGCTGGGGCAAGGGCACGGAGGAAAAGAATATCGCCCCCAACAGCACGGTTTTGTTGGTCGATATGCCGATAAACGCCATAAAAGGCGGGGCGGGCGTGGAGTTGGCCTCCTATAATGCCGGTTATTTTCGCGACATATACGTGAAACTCGGCTACACCTACCATTTGCAGACGGGGTTCGGCCTGATCGGATTGGGGGTACGGGCGCAGATAGAAAGTGCGGGGTTGGACTTCACCAAATTCAAGCCCGAAAACGCTTCCGACCGCATCCTCACCGGAAAGCAATCGGAAAGCGCGCTTTACGGAGATGTAGGTATCGGCTTTTATTTGATTGGAAACGAAAACTATTCGGTGGGAATCGGGCTCAACAACCTCATTTCGCACCGGAGTTCGAAGATAACGTATCGTCCCAGCCGGACGGTAGCGGTACACGGGAGCTACACGGTTTCCTTCCCCTCGCTCCCCAAGGTTGAGTTTACCCCCTCGACCTATTTGGAAACCGACTTCCACGTGGTGAATTGGATGATAAACATCACCGGCACCTTTAACAAACGTTTTTGGGCCGGTTTGGGTTATCGTCTGAGGGATGCGGTTTGCATCAATGGCGGTATCAACATCGGCAAGTTGCAAATCGGCGCAGCCTACGACATCACGGCCTCGCGCATGATACGCGGCTCCAAGATAGGGGGGGGATTCGAAGTGATGGTACGCTATTGCTTCGGATTGGAGAGCGAAAAAGTTAACACGGATTACAAGAATGCCCGATACTTGTAAGAGTAGCGGGTTGTTGGCGTTAAATAATAACTATTATACAATGAAAAGAGTAGCAAGTCTGTTGGATGTGCGAAATTTAACGGCGACGGCTTTTGCCGCCATTCTCCTGTGGAGTTGCAGCAACTCCGGAAACGGGGAGTTGGTGGGCTCGCAGAACCGTCAGAAAATGGGACCCCAAGTTCCTTTCGGAATGGTTTATGTTCCGGGGGGAAGTTTCGTTTTGGGTGCAGGCGGGTTCGACCCCTCCTATCAAATCCTCAATATGAGGACCGTGTCCATGAGCGACTTCTTCATGGATGAAACCGAAATCACCAACAACGAATACCGTCAGTTTGTGGATTATGTGAGAGAATATCATATCCGCAAGGCTTTGGCCGAAAACGGTATCGAGGGTTTCCAGATAGAATCGGAGGAAGAGGACGGTGAACCGCAGATTAACTGGAACACCAAACTCAACAAATGGACGCCCGAAATGGTGGAGGCCGTGGCCGACCTCTATCTGCCCGAGGAAGAACGCTTTGCTCACCGCAAAGAGTTTGATGTAAGAAAGTTGAACTACGAATATTGGTCTTACGACTACAAGGGCGCCGCACAGAAAAGCTGGGGCGGAGAAATGCCCGACGACGGCGTTTACTACGGTTCTTTCGTGAACCGTCCGCAGTCGATGCGCTCGCGTCAGCAGTTTCTGCAGAAACATGTCGTGAACGTTTATCCCGACACGCTCTGCTGGATTTTCGACTGGTCGTATTCCTACAACGACCCCATGGTGGCCGGCTATTTCAACAGCCCGCTCTACGACAACTATCCCGTGGTGGGCGTGAACTGGAAACAAGCCGAAGCTTTCTGCAAATGGAGAAGCGAACGCTACAACAGCTATCTCGAATCGAAAGGCTATCCCACCGTGCAGGAATTCAAACTGCCCACCGAAGCCCAATGGGAATATGCGGCCCGTGGCGGACTGGAAGCCAGCCCGTATCCTTGGGGCGGTAACTATGCCCGCAACATCAACGGCTGTCTTTTGGGCAACTTCAAGCCCGGCCGCGGTGACTATGCCGCCGACGGTTCGCTCTATCCCTGCATCGTGGGTCACTACGCTCCCAACGATTTCGGTTTGTACGATATGATGGGCAATGTGGCCGAATGGTGCTTGGATGCCTACGACGAAAGTATCGCCAACAACCTCGACTTCAACCCGGCTTTCCTCTACGATGCCAAGCCCGACGACGGAATCGGTCTGAAGCGTAAGGTTATCCGCGGCGGTTCGTTCAAGGATTTCGCCGATATCTGCAAGGTTTACTACCGTACTTTCGAATATCAGGACACCTGCAAGTCGTATGTGGGTTTCCGTTGCGTGCAGCCTCTCTTGGGAAGCGGCATCATGCAAAGCGGCAGTGGTTCTAATGTATATTAATAATATTTTTTGATTTTTTGATATGTCTTCTTCAACAAAGTTGCATTTTACAGAGAAGCCCGGTTACAAACGCTTCATGGGCTATTTGTATGGCTGGGGTGCGAGTATCGTAATTGTCGGCGCCCTGTTCAAGATTAACCACTATCCCGGCGCCGGCCTTATGCTTATTGTCGGTATGAGTATCGAAGCCATTATCTTCGTGTTCTCGGCATTCGACAAACCGCATCCCGATCCCCAATGGGACCGTGTTTATCCTGCCTTGAGGAATAAACCCGACGGTACGCCTCTTTATGAAGACGGACAAGCACCTCTCTACTCATGTTCCTCTACCACGGCCGTGGGCGCGGGAGGTGGAAGCAGTCTGGACGCCGAAAGCAAACAGATGCTCTCGGAAAAGATTGACGAAATGCTCAAGAAAGCCGAAGTTTCGCCCGAAATCTTCGAACGTCTGAGCAACGGTATCGAAAAACTCACGCAGACCACGCAGAGCCTTGGTCAATTGCCCGATATGGCGACGGTGAACAAGGACTACGCCACGCAGATGAGCCAAGTGACGGAACAGATGACCGCCCTCAGCGACTTCTACAAAATGCAGGTGCAGGCCACGCAATCGCAGGTGGAAGTGAATGCCAAACTGCAACAGGATATCGCCAAGATGATGGAAACCATGAGCGGTTCGTTGGAAAGCTCGATGAAATTCCGTCAGGAAATCGACGATTTGTCGAGCAAGGTGGCGGCCCTCAACAAAGTGTACGGACAGATGCTTTCGGCCATGCAGAATCCGCAGGCCGCGGCGCGTGCCTAACCTCAAAAACATCCGACAATGAGTGGAGGAGCAAAAGAAACCCCAAGGCAAAAAATGATCGGGATGATGTACCTCGTGTACACCGCCCTATTGGCACTGAACGTGTCTGCCGAGGTACTCAAGTCGTTTGTTACGGTGAACGAGGCCCTGGAAATCACCAACGAAAACTATCGCAAAAAGACCGAGTTCACCTACAATACTTTCCAAAAGGCTTTCTTTGCCAATGAAGCGAAAGTGGGTGACAAGTGGAACAAGGCGGTGGAAGTGAGGGAGAAGTCTAACGAAATGTACGACTTCCTTCAGCAGACCAAATGGGAATTGATAGCCGCGAGCGAGGGTATTCCCTTGGAAGAGGCCAAGGTTCTCAATCCGCGCGACATTGCCAAGCAAGACAACTACGACGACCCTACCCGTTTCTTTGTGGGCGTGGATGAATCCGCACACAATGGCAAGGGGTATGAAATGCAACAGAAACTGAACGAATACAGGGAATTCCTCATCCAAATCTTAGGCAAGGATGCCGACGAGGTGAACTTGGATGCCCTTCAGACCGACGGCGACTACAAGAACGCGAGCGGGCAACCGGTGGATTGGGTGTATTACAACTTCTACCACGCCATTATCGTGGCCGACTTGGCTCTCTTGAACAGGGTACAGGCCTCGGTGCTCAATGCCGAATATGATGTGGTTGCCAAATTGTATTCGTCGGTGAGCGAAGACGACTTCAAGTTCGACACTATCTCGGCACGTGTGGTTCCCGTATCGAACAACGTGCTGTTGGGAACGCCTTTCGAAGCCGACATCTTCGTGGCCGCCTTCGATTCCAAGTCGAAGATTTCGGCCACTATCAACGGACAGACCTACACGGGCGAGGGCGGTAGCATCCATTATAAGGTGCCCACCAACTCCTTGGGCGACAGAAAGGTATCGGGAACCATCGAAATCCCCGGAACTTTCGGCGTAAAGTCTTATCCGTTTGACTTTTCGTATTCCGTGGGGCAGGCATCGGCTTCGGTGGCCGCCACCAAGATGAACGTATTTTACGTGGGTGTGGACAATCCTGTCGCGGCTTTGGGCGGCGGGGTGGCTGAACGCTATACCGATGTGACCATATCGAACGGTACCATCACCAAGACCGGCCCCGGTCTGTATAACGTGAGAGTGACCACGCCGGGACAGAACGCCGTGATTTCGGTATATTCGACCGAGGGCGGAAAACGTACCCTCATGGGCGAATACACGTTCCGCGTGAAACGTGTGCCGAATCCCGAAGCCCGTATCAATGGTCAGGAAGTGGGTGTGAAGCAAATCGACAAGAACACGCTCGCCAATGCGGGCGGTCTGTTGGTGGCGATGAAGGACTTTGACTTTGAGTTGAACTTGCAGATTTCTTCGTTCAATGTACAGGTGTCGCGCAAGCAGGAACTTTCGGCTTCGATGCCCTCGAACGGAAACAAGTTCAGCCCGACGATGATAGAAAACTTCAAGCGTTGCAGCCGTGGCGACAAAGTGTTCATCACCGACATCACGGCCAAGATGCCCGACGGCAACCGCCTCTTGGGTGATATGATTTTAACGATTAAATAAAGGAGCCTCAAAAGGCTAAAAATAGAAACGTATGAAAAGAATCCTTATTGTTGCGGCGATGATGCTGTCTGTCGTATGCACGTTCCCCCTCCGGGCACAGGTTTTGGAGGACACGCCGCCTTTGGACAACTTCTATGTGAAGGAAAACACCGCCGACCGCGAACCGCGTCCCTACGTGCACGTGCGCGAAGCCGATGTCTACATCAAATGGCGTGTTTGGAGAATGGTGGATTTTCGTATGAAAATGAATCAGTATCTCTACTACCCCATTGAACCGGTGCAGGATAGAATCAGCTTGATGAGCTTGATCATGAAGGGCTTGCAGGACGGAACCATTGTGGCTTACGATCCTCTCACCGACGACTTCCGCAAGCAGCTCACCTACGAGGAGTTCATCAGTCAGAACACCAAAATCACCGAGTTGCAGAAAGAAGACTTGGATAATCCCGGCCAGTTCATCACCACGAGCGATACTTCTTCTTTCCAAATCCACAACGTGAAGATGTTGCGTATCAAGGAAGACTGGTTTATCGACAAGCAGCGTTCCATTCGCGACATCCGTGTGCTGGGTTTGGCTCCCGTTATCCAAGTGTTCGACGATGAAACCGGCCAATTCAAGGGTAATCAGACCTTGTTCTGGCTCTACTATCCTTCGGTGCGCGACCTCTTCGCCAAGACCGAATCGTTCAACCGTCACAACAGTGCCATGCGTCAGTCGTACGACGATGTGTTTGCTTGGAACCGCTGGTTTCAGAGCTATATCACCAAGATTGACAACCAGCAGGACCGTGCCATTTCCGCCTACGCACAGGGTAAGAACATTATGCGTGAGGCCGAAAAGATAGAAGAAATGCTCTTCGAAATCGAGCACGATTTGTGGGAATTCTAAACATCGGATTTTTCATAAATGAAAAGAGGCGCGGCGTATGCCGCGCCTCTTTTTTTTGTAACTTTACGCACGTTATGTTTGACTTTTTTTCGCAAAGCATCGAGTATTTGAAAGGGGTTGGCCCGGCCAAGGCGAAAGTCTTGCAAAAGGAAGTGAACATAGGCACTTACGGCGACTTATTGGAGTATTATCCATTCCGTTATATAGACCGCGGCGGCTTTATTCCCGTCGGTCAGATTCGCGATGACAAGAACTACGTTTCGCTAAAAGGGAAAATCCTCAAGACCGAAGAAAAGGGGTTCGGGAAAAACAAACGCCTCATTGCCGTATTCGGCGACGGAACGGGGCAAATTGAACTGGTGTGGTTTTCGGGTCTCAAATGGATCAGTCCCAAAATCAAGGTGGGTACGGAGTTAAAGGTTTTCGGAAAGCCCTCGATTTTCAATCATAGGCTCAACATCAACCACCCCGAAATTGAATTTACGGGAACGGGGGCGGAAGAACAGGACAAAAGCGAGGGTGGCGGCATTCAACCTCTCTACCCCAGCACCGAAGCCATGCGCCGGCACGGGCTTTCTCCCAAGGTAATGGCGGGCATCACCGCCAATCTCTGCACGCAGGCGCGCGGCAGCATTCCCGAAATCCTCACGCCCGCCGTTGTGTCGCGATACGGTCTGTTCAGCCGCGAAGAGGCTTTTATCCAAGTGCATCACCCGCTCTCTCTGCAACACGCCGAATGTGCGCGTCAGCGGCTCAAGTTCGAAGAACTCCTGCTCCTGCAACTCAAAATCTGGCAGAGCAAACTCAAGACCAGCAAGACCCCGGGGCTGAAATTCGAGCAAGTGGGCGAAAGGTTCAACTACTTCTATCAGCACAATTTAGGCTTTGAACTTACCGGAGCGCAGAAAAGGGTGATTAAGGAAATCCGCGCCGACACCCGCACGGGCTTTCAGATGAACCGTCTTCTGCAGGGCGATGTGGGGAGCGGAAAGACCATCGTGGCCTTGATGTGTATGCTGTTGGCCTGCGACAATGGTTTTCAGGCCTGTCTTATGGCTCCCACCGAAATCCTCGCCCGACAGCACTTTGCCTCCATTTCCAAGATGTTGAAGGGCATGAACGTGCGCGTGGGGCTTCTGACCGGTTCCACGGCCACCAAAGACCGTAACATTCTGCTCAACCTTCTGCAAGACGGCAGCATGGATATCCTTATCGGTACGCACGCGCTTTTGGAAGACCGTGTGGCCTTTAAGAATTTAGGCATTGTGGTGATAGACGAGCAGCACCGTTTCGGGGTGCAGCAAAGGGCGAAACTATGGGCCAAAAACACGGTTTCGCCGCATATTTTAGTTATGACCGCCACGCCTATTCCGCGCACCTTGGGCATGACGCTCTACGGCGACTTGGACGTATCGGTCATCGACGAGCTTCCACCCAATCGGAAACCTATCAAAACCGTGCATCTTACCGACCATAACCGTTTGCAGCTCTTTTCGTTCATGAAAGATGAAATTGCCAAGGGGCGGCAGGTTTATGTGGTGTATCCGCTTATTCAGGAGTCGGAAAACTTGGATTTGAAAGACTTGATGGACGGTTACGAGAGTATCAGCCGCGCCTTTCCCATTCCCGACTACCAGCTCAGTATCGTGCACGGCAAGATGCGTCCCGAGGACAAGGAATTCGAGATGAACCGCTTTAAGAAGGGCGAAACGCAGATAATGGTGTCGACCACGGTGATTGAGGTGGGTGTGGACGTGCCCAATGCCAGCGTCATGGTGATTGAGAACAGCGAGCGTTTCGGCTTGGCACAGTTGCACCAGTTGCGGGGGCGCGTGGGACGTGGGGCCGAGCAGTCGCACTGCATTCTGATGACGGCCGACAAGCTGAGCAACGATGCACGGGAAAGAATCGACACTATGGTGCGGACCAACGACGGCTTCAAGATTGCGGAGGCCGACCTCCGGCTGCGAGGCCCCGGAGATTTGCAGGGCACGCGGCAAAGCGGTCTGCTGTCGCTTAAAATTGCCGATATTGTGGAGGACGAGAATATCGTGAAGGCCGCCCGTTACACGGCTATTGAAATTTTGGAAAAAGACCCCGATTTACACCTGCCCGAAAACCGGGGGCTGTCTGAGGAACTGCAAAAGAACCGCAACACGAATTTTTGGGCAAAAATCAGTTGATTGAAATGATGCAGAACATAAATCTTTCGGTTTACGGAGCAAGGGCGCACAACCTGCAGAATATAGACGTGAGTATGCCGCATGGCAAGCTCATCGTGATTACGGGTTTGAGCGGAAGCGGAAAATCGTCGCTGGCTTTCGACACCATTTATGCCGAGGGGCAAAGGCGTTATATGGAAACCTTCTCTTCCTATGCCCGTCAATTTATTGGCGGTCTGGAACGCCCCGACGTGGACAAAATCGAGGGCTTGAGCCCTGTCATCGCCATCGAACAGAAGACCACCAACAAGAACCCGCGTTCAACGGTGGGCACCGTAACCGAAATCTACGACTACCTCCGTTTGCTCTACGCCCGTATCGGGGAGGCCTATTCCTATGTGTCGGGCGAAAAAATGGTGAAATATACCGAGGAACAAATCATCGACCTCATCCTGAAGGAATACAAGGACAAGAAAATCCTGATTCTCGCGCCCATGGTGGTGGGACGAAAGGGACACTACCGGGAGTTGTTCGAGGCCCTGCGCAAGCAAGGCTATCTGAAAGTGCGCGTGGACGGCGAGATTACCGAACTTTCTTTCGGCATGTATGTGGACCGTTATAAAACGCACGACATCGAACTTCTTGTAGACAAGCTACAGATTGGCGAAAACGGAAAGACCCGTCTGACACAGGCTGTGAAGACGGCCATGAAACAAGGCAAGGGGCAAATCCTGATTTGCGATGAAGACGGAGCGAACCCGCGTCATTACAGCCGAAACCTTATGTGTCCCACCTCCGGCATCTCCTACCCCGAACCCGAACCCAACACGTTTTCGTTCAACTCGCCCTACGGTGCCTGTCCGCACTGCAACGGCTTGGGAAGAGAGACTTTTCCCGACAAGAATCTGATAATTCCCGATCCGAATCTGAGTATTTTCCAAGGGGGCATCGCTTGTCTGCAAGAAAGCACCGGCACCGAGAAACGCGAGAATTATTTGGGCGACAAATGGATTTTCTCGCAAATCGAAATCATCGGGAAGGTATATGGATTCACCCTGAAAACGCCTATCAAGGACATTCCGGAAGAGGGCTTGCGCGCCATTTTGGAGGGAGAGCACCGCATGGTGAAAATGGTGGTGGAGGATGTGGGTGTGACCCGAAAATTCGACATTGATTTCGACGGTCTGTATAGTTTCATCAAACGGCTGTATGAGGACAGTTCTTCTTTGAATGCGCAGAAATGGGCCTCGCAGTTCATGAACAGCCGTGTTTGCGAACATTGTCACGGCACCCGTCTGCAAAATATCGCCTTGCATTTCAAGATAGACGGCAAGAACATCGCCGAACTTTCGGCCATGAGCCTTGACGAACTCTACGAATGGTGCAGGGATGTGGAACCGCACCTCAGTACGTGGCAGAAAAAAATCGGGCACGAAATTCTGAAAGAAATCGGCAACCGCATCAAGTTCTTGCTGGATGTGGGCATAGGATTCCTGAGCCTTTCGCGCGAATCGGGCAGCCTTTCGGGCGGTGAGTCCCAACGTATCCGTCTGGCCACGCAAATCGGCTCGCGCCTTACGGGTGTGCTGTATATTCTGGATGAACCCAGCATAGGGCTTCACCAAAAAGACAACGACAAACTCATCGCCTCGCTCAAGCAACTGCGCGACCTCGGCAATACGGTGATTGTGGTGGAACACGACGAAGATATGATGCGGGCGGCCGACTATATCATCGACATAGGCCCCGGGGCGGGGGTGAAAGGGGGCGTGGTGATGGCACAGGGACCTTGGGAGGAATTTCTCAAACAGAAATCCATCACCACCGACTATCTGAACGGAAAACGGAAGATAGCCATACCCGCCGTGCGCCGCAGGGGAACGGGAAAACTTCTTGTGTTGAAAGGAGCAAGCGGACACAACCTGAAAAATGTGGACTTGAAGATTCCGTTGGGCACTTTCTGCTGCATCACCGGCGTATCGGGAAGCGGCAAATCGAGTTTAGTGAGTCAGACGCTCAAACCCGTGTTGAGCCGCTATTTCTACCGCTCCCAAGCCGAAGCCCTGCCCTATCTGGCTATCGAAGGGCTGGAACATATCGACAAGGTGATTGAGGTGGACCAAGCGCCTATCGGTCGCAGCCCCCGTTCCAATCCCGTTACCTATGTGGGCGTGTTCAACGAAATCCGTCAACTCTATGCCTCCCTGCCCGACTCCAAAATTCGGGGATACAATGCGGGGCGGTTTTCGTTTAACGTGAAAGGGGGACGCTGTGAGAAATGCGGAGGTGCGGGCGTGGAGACCATCGAAATGAATTTCCTGCCCGATGTGTATGTTACCTGCGAGGAATGCAACGGAAAACGCTACAACAAGGAAACGCTCGAAATCCGATACAAGGGGAAATCGATTAACGATGTGCTGGATATGACTATCGCGCAGGCCGTGGAATTCTTCGAGAACATCCCCTCCATCTGCACCAAGCTCAAGGCGGTGGACGATGTGGGCTTGGGGTACATCACGCTCGGTCAACCCTCCACCACGCTGTCGGGCGGAGAGGCGCAACGTATCAAGTTGGCCACCGAATTGTCGAAAAAAAGCACGGGAAACACGCTGTATATCTTGGATGAACCCACAACGGGCCTGCATTTCGAGGATATACGGATTTTGTTGGACGTGCTTTCGAAACTTGTGGATGCGGGCAATACCGTATTGGTGATTGAACACAATCTCGATGTGGTGAAATGCGCCGACTATATCGTGGATCTCGGTCCCGACGGTGGCAAGGACGGAGGAAAAATCATCGCCCAAGGCACGCCCGAAGAAATCTGCAAGGTAAAGGAAAGTTATACGGCACAATATCTCAAACCTGTTTTAAAAAGAAAGTAAAACGTATGTCAACCGTTGATATTATCTGCAAGAACACGGGCATCCGCAAGGAATACCCGATAGGCGTCACCGCCGCGCAAATAGCCGCCGACCAAGGGGTGCAACTGAAGGATGATATTCTTGGTGTATTGGTCAACAATAAGTTGCGGGAATTGGATTACGAAATCTACAAACCCAAGACCCTCGAATTCATAGACATCTACCATCCGCAGGGGCACGCCATGTATATGCGTTCCACGCTTTTCATACTTTTCAAGGCTGTGCGCGACCTTTGGCCGGAATGTACGCTCAAGGTGGAACATTCCCTTCCGTTGGGGATGTATTGCGAAATCATAGGCGGAAAGGTGAAGGTGGATGCCGACACCATAACCCGGCTCCGCAAGCGGGCCGAAGAAATCATTGCCGCCGACCTTCCTTTCGGGCGCAAGGAACTGCCTACCGAGGAAGCCATCGAGATTTTCAAGCAAAACCACCTCAACGACAAAATCCTGCTCTGTCAGACCCGCAACGAGCCTTATACTTCGGTTTATACATTGGACAACACGGCCAACTATTTCTATGGCTATTTAGTGCCCTCGACACGTTATGTAAAGTATTTTCACATAGACCCTTATTTCGGGCACGGCTTAATCGCCCTCAAACCCGATTCCGAAATCACGATACGCAACAAAGGCCGCGAGTTCTACAGTTCTCTAGTGAAGGAAACGTGGCAGAGAGGCAACAAGCTTTTTTACACTTTCCAAGAACAGAAAGAGTGGCTGTCGATTATGGGAGTGCCGTATGTGGGCAACCTCAATAAGGAAATCAAGGAACAGGGGGCGGGCAGGCTCATCAAGGTGTCGGAGGCGCTGCAAGAGAGAAAGTTCGCTTGGATGGCCGACCAAGTGGCCAAGAAACCCGATTGCAAGATTGTGTTGATTAGCGGGCCTTCGTCGTCGGGAAAAACCACTTTCTGCAAGCGGCTTTCGGTGCAGTTGCAGGTGTTGGGCTACAAAACCGCCGAGATTTCGTTGGACGATTATTTCGTGGACCGTGAGAAAACGCCGCTCGACGAGAACGGAGAATATGATTTCGAGTGTTTGGAAGCCATAGACCGCGATTTCTTCAACCAACAGATGCATCAGATTTTAGATGTGTCGAAAGAGGCCGAAATCAAGCTTCCCACGTTTGATTTCAAGGAGGGAAAGCGCAAGTTTTTGGGCAGGAAGATAAAGGTGACGCCGAAGACCTTGATTTTGGTGGAGGGCATTCACGCGCTCAATCCCGCCTTGATTCAATTGGACGACCGCTATATATTCAGGATTTTCGTGTCGGCGCTCACCCACATCAGCATCGACGCGCAAAATCCCGTGAGCAGCACCGACAACCGCCTTATCCGCCGTATGGTGCGCGACGCCCATTTCCGGGGCTCCTCGGCGCTGAGCACCCTAAGCCGTTGGCCGAGCGTGAACAAGGGCGAAGGGAAAAACATCTTCCCCTATCAGGAAAACGCCGACGTGATATTCAATTCCGCCTTGCTTTTCGAACTGGGCGTTTTGAAGAAACATGCCGAACCTTTGTTGCGCGAAATACCCGAAACTTCGGAACATTACGGCGAGGCGTGCCGTTTATTGAAATTTCTTTCGTATTTTAGAAACATCGAAGAGGGAGAAATTCCGCCCACTTCCATTTTGCGGGAGTTTTTGGGTGGAAGTAGTTTTGTATATTAATAATAGGAAAACACACTTCCTTTATGGAAAAACATAGTGCAGAAGAGGTTTACGAACTCTACAGGAAACACCGCACGGTGTGCACCGACACGCGAAAAATTGTGCCGGGTTCCATTTTCTTTGCCTTGAAAGGCGATAATTTCGACGCCAACGCCTTTGCCGCCGAAGCCTTGGAGAAAGGTTGCGCCCTGGCCGTGGTGGACAACCCCAAATACGCAAAAGGGGAAGGCTGCATCTTGGTGGACAACGTTCTCAAGACCCTGCAGCAAATCGCCGTCATACACCGTCGCAAGAGCATGATTCCCTTTATCGGCATCACCGGCACCAACGGAAAGACCACCACCAAGGAACTCGTGAAATCGGTATTGGGGGTACGCCATAAGGTATATGCCACCGAAGGCAACCTGAACAATCATATCGGGGTGCCTCTCACCATTCTGGCCATGCCGCACGACACCGAAATCGCCGTGATAGAAATGGGCGCGAACCACCCCGGCGAGATTGCCGAACTCTGCCGCATCGCCCTGCCCACTTTCGGGCTCATCACCAATATCGGACAAGCGCACTTGGAAGGCTTCGGCTCTTTCGCCAATATCGTGAACACCAAAACCGCCCTCTACGAATTTGTGAAGAAGGTGCATGGAAGAGTGTTTGTGAACGCCGACAACCCCATTCTGATGAACGCCTCCCGCGAGGTGGAGCGCTTCTGCTACGGGTCTAAGGAAAATGTTTTCCTGCGCATGACCCATTTGGAGGAAGAGCAGGTGAAATATACCTGCTGTCTGCACGGAACGCCCTCGGCTCCCAACATCACCAAAATCGAAAGCAACCTCATTGGCAAATACAATCTGGAAAACCTTGCGGCCGCCGCTTGCATAGGGCGTTATTTCAGCCTCAACGACCAAGAAATCAAAGAAGGGCTGGACCGTTACCAACCCACCAACTACCGCTCGCAAGGCATTCAGGTGGGAAAGAATGTGATTATCGCCGATGCCTACAACGCCAACCCCACCAGTATGGCGGCTTCTTTGGAGAATTTTGCCGAGATGCATTTTTCCGCAACCAAGCTGCCCATTTTGGGCGATATGCTCGAATTGGGAAGCGCCTCGAAAGACGAGCATCAGAAAGTGGTGGACCTGTTGCAGAAACTCAAATTCGACACCGCTTATTTGGTGGGAGAGAACTTTGCGAAAACCAACCGGCCGCAGAACTACCGCAGTTTTGCCAAAGCCGAAGACCTCAACGATTTTCTTTCCGGAAATCCGCTGAACATGCACTGCCTTTTAGTGAAAGGCTCGCATGGCGTACACCTTGAGAAAGTAATCGATATGTTGAAGAAACAAGCCCCTCGATAATTCCCTGCACACTATGAAGAAATCTGCATTTTACAGCATACTGGCCGCCGTATCCCTTGGCTTTTGGCTCCCCGCCTGCAAAAACGCCAACACCGTGTATGATGCCGGCGGCACTTTGGAAGCCATGAGCGTTACCGTGGCGGCGAAAGGCAACGGAAATATCCTCCGTCTGGACGTATCCCAAGGCGACAGGGTGGAGAAAGACAGTCTTTTGGGCTATATCGACACCACGCAACTGCATCTGCAGAAAGAAATCCTCCGTCTGAAAATGGACGATATGCAGGCCGCGGCCAAACGGGGAGGAACCGTATCGGCCAATCAGCTCCGTATGCAGGAATTGCAGATAGAGCAGGTGCAGGTGATGATAGACGAAAGCGGCATTACCAGTCCTTTCTCGGGCACGGTGCTGGAATGCTACGCCCGGGAGGGAGAGCAGGCCTATGCGGGACGTCCGCTTTTCAAGGTGGCCGATTTGGAAAACATGATTCTGAAAGCCTATGTGGATGCCCGTCAACTTTCCTCGCTCCGCTTGGGACAGGCGGTGAAGGTCTATGCGATGAAAGACGGCAGAACCGCCGAATATGCGGGCACCCTCGTGCATATTGCCGACGAAGCCGAATTCACGCCCAAATCGTTGCAAACGAAAAACGAACGCGCCAACTTGGTCTATGCCGTGAAAATCCGCGTGCAAAACGACGGCTATCTCAAAATCGGCATGTACGCCGACGTGAATTTCTAAACCCGCGCAACGATGAGCGACTATTCCGTATCCGCCCGCGACCTGTCCAAGAAATTCGGACACGGACACCACGCCGTACAGGCGGTGGACGGAGTTTCGTTCGATGTGAAGAAGGGAGAGCTTTTCGGGCTTATCGGGCCTGACGGAGCGGGCAAGACCACCCTTTTCCGTCTGCTCACCTCGTTGATGATTCCCGACAGCGGCACCGCCGTGGTGGAGGGTTTCGACACCGTGAAGGACTATCGGCAAATCCGCCGGATTATCGGATATATGCCGGGACGTTTTTCGCTCTATCAGGATTTGAGCGTGGAGGAAAACCTCAAGTTCTTCGCCACGCTTTTCGGCTCCACCGTTGCCAAAAGTTACGATTCTATAAAACCTATCTACCGCTATCTCGAACCCTTTAAGAAACGTATGGCGGGAAAACTCAGCGGAGGCATGAAACAGAAGCTGGCGCTCTGCTGCGCCTTGGTTCACGCTCCCAAAGTCTTGTTCTTGGACGAGCCCACCACAGGCGTCGACCCCGTGTCGCGCAAGGAGTTTTGGGAAATGCTCGGCACCTTGCAGGAACAAGGTATCAGTATCGTGGCCTCTACGCCTTATATGAACGAGGCCGTGCGCTGTCATCGTATCGCCTTTGTGCAGAACGGCAAGGTTTCGGAATGCGACACGCCCGAAAACATACGCCGCAGGTTCCCCCACGCCATTCTTGCGGTGAAGAGCCGCGATACCTTCACGTTGTTGCAGGATTTACGGAAATTCCCGGGGGCGCACAGTTGCTATTCGTTCGGCAACTACCAACATCTGTATCTGCATTCCGGGGGCGGTGCAGGCGATGCCGCCGACCGTCTACGAGCATACTTGGAAGACAAAGGACACCATGACATAAGCATCCAACCCATGGAAGCCTCTATCGAAGACTGCTTCATGCTTCGGATGAGCAAGGAAGGAGGACGTTATGGCGATGTTTAGGAAAAAGGCTCTGCTCCTGCGCGAGCGGGCCGCCTTGGAAGTTCTGCGCAAAGGTTATGTGATTGAAGTGGAGGACCTCACCAAAAAGTTCGGAGATTTCACCGCCGTCGACCATATAAGCTTCCGTGTGAAGAAAGGCGAGATTTTCGGCTTTATCGGTGCCAACGGAGCGGGCAAGACCACGGCTATCCGCATGTTGTGCGGCCTGCACCGCCCCACTTCGGGCAAGGGTCAGGTGGCGGGCTTCGATATAAACACCCAGCAGGAAGACATCAAGCGGCATATAGGCTATATGAGCCAGAAGTTCGCCCTTTTCAACGACTTGAAAGTATGGGAGAACATCCGTCTCTTTGCGGGTATCTACGGGGTGGAGGAAAAGAAGATAGCCCTCAAGACCGATGAGATTTTGGAAAGGCTCGGCTTCACCGACCAAAAGAACACGCTGGTGGGGCAGCTTTCCTTGGGTTGGAAACAGAAGCTTGCGTTTTCGGTGGCGATTCTGCACGACCCCGAAATCGTTTTCCTCGACGAACCCACTGGCGGTGTCGACCCGCTCACCCGCCGCAAATTCTGGGAGTTGATTTACGAAGCGGTGAACCGGGGCATCACGGTTTTCGTCACCACCCACTATATGGACGAGGCCGAATATTGCAACCGTGTCTGCATGATGGTGGACGGCAAGATAGAACAATTGGACAGCCCGGAGAACCTGCGCCGTAAGTTCGGCGTGGAAACCATGGAAGAAGTTTTTACAATCGTGGCACAGAAAGCCCAACGAACCGACGATTAAAGCACGATGAGACAGTTTTTTGCATTTGTGGAAAAGGAGTTCTATCACATCTTCCGCGACAGGGCGACGATGTTGATTATCCTGCTCATGCCCGTGGTGCAAGTGCTGATTTTCGGCTTCGCCATCACCACCGACATCCGCAATACCTCCATTGCCGTCTACGACCAAGACCGCAGCGAGGAAAGCCGCGACCTGTTGTCTCACATCACCTCGGGGCCTTATTTCCGTGTGGAACAGGAGGTGCGGGAGCCGGAGGAGTTCGACGAGATTTTCAAGAAAGGGAAAATCAAACTCATTCTCGTTTTTCCTCCCGATTTCTCCGAAACGCTTGCCGAGAACCGCACCGCGCAAATCCAGCTCATCACCGATGCCTGCAACCCCAACGAGGCCAACATCATCAACAGTTATATTCAGAATATCGCCGCCCGCTACGCGCTTTCGCTCGACAAAGGTTCGGTGGAAAGCGTGTATGTGGAACCTGTGGCGCGTATGATGTATAACCCGCAGCTCAAGAGCGCCTATACGTTTGTGCCGGGTGTTATCGGGTTGGTTCTGATGCTGATATGCACCCTTATGACCTCGGTGTCTATGGTGCGAGAAAGAGAGCTTGGCACGATGGAATCGCTCTTAGTGGCTCCCTCCAAGCCGTTTCATCTGATTTTTGCAAAGACCGTACCGTATTTCGTGATTTCGGTATTCAATCTGGCCGTCATCATCCTGCTTTCGCTCTTTGCCTTCGATGTGCCCATACGGGGCAATTTCGGACTGTTGGCGGGCGCGAGCCTCACCTATATCTTCACCTCGCTCTGCTTGGGAATCTTTATCTCGACCGTTTCCAAGACCCAACAGATTGCCATGATTATCTCGTTGATTGGATTGATGTTGCCCACGGTACTGCTCTCGGGTCTGATGTTCCCGATTTCGAGTATGCCGCCGGTGCTGCAAGGCATTTCGTATATTTTGCCGGCGCGGTGGTTCATCGACATGGCTCGCGCCATTATGATAAAGGGATTGGGATTCGGCTCCATTTGGATGCAGTGGACTATCTTGGGCGGTATGGCCGTGGTGTTTTTGGGGGCGAGTGTGCGGGGCTTCAAAATTCGTCTAAATTAGGGCGGCTATGGGAAGAAAAGTGCTGAAATATCTCTTGGAGAAAGAGTTTAAACAAAACCTGCGCAACCCGATTATGTTGCCGCTCATCATTGTGCTGCCGCTCATTCAGTTGGTGGTGCTTCCCTTTGCGGCCACCTACGAAATCCGCAATGTGGAAATGGTGATTGTGGACAACGACCACAGTGCCTTTTCGCGCGATTTGGAGCAGAAAATCGCTTCCTCCGGCTATTTCAGGACCCGCTATCACGCCCCTACCTATCAGGAAGCGCTTTCCTATATTGAGAAAGGCGATGCCGCGGTGGTGCTCGAAATTCCGCAACACTTCGAAAACGACCTCGGCGACGGGCGTTCCGCTCAAGTTTTTCTGAGCGTGGACGCGGTGGACGGCACGCAAGCCAGCATTGTGGAAGCCTACCTCAACGGGGTTATTCAAGACTATGCGGCGCGCACCTTGCGGGAAGAAGCCCTGCAAAGCCAAGTGGAGGTAAGGAACCGCAAACTTCCCTCGCGTATTCAGGCCACGGCGCAGATGCGCTTCAATCCTTTCCTAGACTATCAGACCTATATGGTGCCGGGCATTTTGGCCATGTTGCTGACCTTGGTGGGCGGCATTCTGGCCGCGCTCAACATCTCGGGAGAAAGGGAACTGGGCACGCTCGAACAAATCAACGTGAGTCCGGTGCGGAAAAGCGATTATCTGTTGGGAAAACTGATTCCGTTTTGGATTATGGGCCTGCTCATCACCCTTATCGGCTTGGGCATCGCATGGCTGCTCTACGGGCTCACCCCCCGCGGAAGCCTCCCCACCCTGCTGTTGTTCGCCACCATCTACAATATCGGCTTCACGGGCTTCGGCCTGTTCCTGTCGTCGGTGTCCAAAAGCCAACAGCAGGCCATGTTTGTCGCTTTCTTTTTCCTATTGATATTCTTCCTGATGGGAGGATTGTTCACGCCCGTGAGCAGTATGCCGCATTGGGCGCAATATATTGTCTACCTCAATCCCACTTGGTATTTAATAGACGCCATGCGGTTGATTATTCTGAAAGGAAGCGGATTTGCCCAACTGCTGGACCAATTCTACGCCATTCTGTCCTTTGCCGTATTCTTCAACTTTTTGGCCTTGATTACTTTCCGCAAGACAGCGAAATAAATCAGAGCATCAGACCGATGCGGACACCCGCCTGCATATAGACGCCGCTGAATTGATACATCCACGGCCTTATGGGAATGTTCGTTCCGATTTGTTCGGAAACCGCATCCGAATAGGAATTGAAACTATGACGGAAAGCCGCTCCCACGTAGAAATCCATTACCGTGCGCGGCCACAGACTTATCTGCCAACCCAACTGCACCTGCGCCCCGAAACGGAACGCATTGACGGAATATTGGCCCTCGAATCCGATGTTTCCTTGATGACGCTTGGGGCTCTTGCCTTTAAGCGCTTCGGGGAAATCCTCGCTGTTCTCGGTGATTTGATTATAGTCGACCCCAAGCCCCGTGGCGATATAAAAGCCCCGTGCGCTGTTGCGGAAAACGTAGTAACGGGCGTTGACATCGAGGCAGAAACCGTCGGTACGGGTATTCTCCCCCTTACGTCTGCAATTGTATTGCGGCGCCACCTGCAACCAAAGACGGTCTTTGAGGCGGTAGTCGAAATCCACACGGAAACCGTTGAAAAACAAGGGAAGCGGCACAAGGCTCACACTCATGTTTTCTTGGAAAACGGACTGAAGATTGTCGGAACGGAGCGCTTTCGTCTGGGCATGGCAAGGACGGAACGACAGGAGCATCAGCCCGGCCACCGCCACAGACACACAAAAAACATATTTTCCGATAGTTCTCTTCATCACTCCTAAAATAAAAAGCCGACATTCAAGCCCACCACCAACATCGCGCCGCCGTGACCGTAATCAAACATATTCTTGTTGTAGAGCGGCTCGCGGGCGGCTTTGTTCTCCACCTGCGGCGACACCTTCGTATTGTCGACAACCTTATTGAGCAGCCAACGCTGTCCGTAACCTATATAGAAATCGAAATACAAAGGTTTGGCGATATTCTGACGGAAACCCACCGTTACATTCAGACCGAGTTTCTCGATATGGGTCTTTGCCGAAGCCACATTCTCTATATCTAAGTAGGTGTAGTTGAAACCCCATTGGAAATAGGTGCGGAAGCCCACTTTCGGCAATTCGAAATAGTTGTATTGATGATAGAGCCCCGCTTCGCCTCCCAGCATACTGCGTATCGCCGTCTGCCGGCTCGCTTTCCGGTCGCCGGCCGTATAGCACACCCCGCTCACCTTGAGATAGTGCTTCTGTTGGTAGAGGTTACGCGAATACTCGAGGCCGTAGCCGTGAAAGAGCAGCGGATACAACTGCACGGTGAGGGTATTGTTTCCGAAGTTGTCGGAGGAAGGGTTTTGAATGAAAACACCCCGCTGCGCCTGCGCCGCCGAAACAGCGAGCACAAGCGAACAAACAAACAGAAAGCGCGTCAGGTGTCTTTTCATAGGGGGCAAAGGTACGTTTTTTTCGGATATTCCCTTACTTTCCTCCCAAACCCCGGCTGCGGAGCAAGGCTTTGGCATCGGGTTTATGCCCGCGGAATTTCATAAACATATCCATAGCGGGATACATACCGCCGTTTTTGAGGATGTTTTGACGGAAAGACTCCCCGATTGCGCGGTTCAATACGTTCCCGCTCTGTTCGAAGGCCTCGAAAGCGTCGCAATCCAACACTTCCGCCCACGTGTAGCAGTAGTAGCCCGCACTGTAGCCACCTTCCATGGTATGACTGAAATAGTTGGTGCGGTAGCGGGGAAGGATTTCGGGAATGAGGGCGCGCTTTTGCGCAAAGGTGGATTCGAAGACCGCAGGGTCAAGCGCGCCTCCCGCTGAAGTATCTTCAGCGGCGATAGCCTTGAGGGTGTGGTAGTCCATATCCAGCAGGGCGGCGGCCAGCAGTTCGGTGGTGGCGAAGCCTTGTCCGTAGGTCTGCACCTGTCCGATACGGTCTACCATTTCCTGCGGCATGGGTTCACCCGTCTTGTAATGATGCGCGTAGGCTTTCAGCATATCGGGATGAAACACCCAATGTTCCATGATTTGGGACGGCAACTCCACGAAATCGCGGGGAACATCGTGCATACCCTTATACGAAACCTCGGCGAAGAGGGTGTGCAGGGCGTGTCCGAACTCGTGGAAGAACGTTTCGGCCTCGTCCATGTTCAGCAACATAGGCTGGCCGGGGAGGGGCGGCGTGAAATTGCATACAATCGAAGTGACAGGCGTAAGACGCCGCCCCGCACTGTCGTAGTCCTGCTCCACATAGTTGGTGTTCCATGCCCCGCCCGACTTATAGCCCGGACGCGCCTCCATATCCATGTAGATTACCCCCAGCACGGTGCCGTCGGCATCCTTGCAGACATAGGCCGTGGTGTTGGGCGTGGGAAATTCAACATCGTAAATCTGCTCGAAATCTATGTTATACAAACGTTTGCAAAGATAGAAGATACCGTTCCGCACGCTGTCGACAGACAGATATTCCTTGAGGGCGTTTTCGTCGAGCGCATATTTGGCCGCACGTACTTTCTCCGCATAATACCGCCAATCGGAGGGCAGGAACGCACCTTTATACTTCTCGGTTTTCTTTCGGTATTGCTTCATTTCGGCCAATTCCTGCTTGGCGCGCTCCAAAGCCGCCGTCCAGATAGGGTCGAGCAAATCGTAAACGGCTTGCGGAGTCTGCGCCATACGGGTCTGCAACGCATAGGAAGCATAGTCGGGATAGCCCAGCAAACGGGCTTTCCGCAAACGCAAGGCCACAATCTGCTGCACCACAGACGTATTGTCGTATTCGCTCCCCGCTTGGCAACGTCCCGTGTAGCCGTCTAAAATCTCCTTGCGCAAGTCGGCGTCCTTTACATATTGCAAGAAAGGCATCACCGTGGGATTGTCGAGCCCGAAGACCCAACCCGTCTTGCCTTTCTGCGCCGCTTTTTCGGCGGCACGGCGGAGAGCGTCTTCCGGCAGGCCTTCCAAACGCGAGGCGTCTTCCACCCACAATTCGTATTGGGCGGTGGCCTTGAGCACATTCTGCCCGAAGGTGTTTTCCAATTCGCTGAGCTTGATGTTAATCTGCATCAATTCGTCTTGGGCGGCCTTGTCGAGTTCGGCTCCTCCGAGCACAAATTCGCGGTATACATCGTCCAAAAGTTTCTGCTGCACGGCATCCAAAGCGGGTTTCTGTTCCTTAATCCGCTTTACGCGACGGAACAGAAAAGGATTCATGTATACCTTGTCGCTCTGCGCGCTGAGCATCTGCGCGGCCTCGTTCACTATCTCGTGCAGGCGCGGCGTGGCATGTGCCTCCACCACGTTGAAGAGCACGCCCCCCACCTTGTCGAGAACCTCGCTGCTGTTTTCCATAGCCAGAATCGTATTCTCGAAGGTGGCTTCGTCGCGGTTCTCCACAATGGCGCGGATGGCTTCGTCCTGCAGGCGGATACCTTCCTGCAAGGCGGGGATATAATCGTCTTCCGTGATGCGGCTGAAGGGCGGTATACGGTAGGGATTGCCCTCCCACGATTCCAAGAACGGGTTGACACGCACACCCGTTGTGTCTGCTTGCGCTTCCTGCGCGTTTACATTTCCACTCATGATAAACAAACTTGTCAGACCGACAATAAAATTCCTTTTCATCATATCTTAACCATTTTTCCGTGCAATATTTCACCCTTTTCCGTGCAGAGGACAAGGAAGTAAAGTCCCGGCTTCCACGAAGAAACCTGCAAGGTGTTTTCACCCGCCTCCACATCTATTTTCCGAAGCACCGCACCCGACACCGAGCGCACCTCCAGCCTGCCCGCCTGCGGGGCGTAGAAGGTGAAGTGGTCGGAAACGGGATTGGGACGCACGAGGAGGGAGGCCGCACCCGCAGCTTCGTTGGCGGTGACAACCGTATCGGGCGAGGGCGCAGGCGATACAAAACCCACAATCACGGGCTCGTGGTCGGAGCAACGATAGGGGCCGTCCTGCCGGGTCTTGTCTTTTTCGTAGTCGAAGAACGAAGGTTCATCGGAATTGATATGCCAAACCGTGGCACCCGTCACCAACTCGCGCATATCGGGCGAAGCCAGCGAATAGTCGAGATACTGCACGTAATCGTCGAAACAGTAGGAGTATTCGGCTTCGTGAAAACGGTTGGTCTGATTTTCGTAGCCCGCATCGGTAAACACGCGGATAGGGTCTTCGCGGTACATGGCGTTCAAATCGCCCATTACCAAGATATTTTCGGTGCCGTAGTAATAGCGGAGCAAATCCAAACGGTCGAGCACGGCATTCGCCTCTCTGGTGCGGGTGGCGTTATAAATGCCCTGTCCGTCGCCTTGGTCGGCATCGGCACCCGTGCCTGTACCCGATTTCGCCTTGAAGTGGTTGATGCTGAAAATAAACACAAAGCCTGTTTTCTTATTGCGGAAGGCCTGTATCAGTTTACGGTTGACGGGCGTAGAACTTATCATATGGTTGTCGCGGTAGGGTTCCCACTTGGTGCTGTCGTAGACAATATGATTGCAGGTGTAGTCGGCGCTGGAGGAGGCATAGCCGTTCCAACGCACAAAGTCGTAGGTGCCCGCGCCGCGCTGTTTGTCGAGTTCCTCCACCAACGCCCGCACGGGGCCTGTGCCGCCGCCCACTTCCACAAAGCCGTAGATATCGGCGTCGATGGCGCGTATGGCCTTGGATATACGGGTGCGTTGCAGGGCGTCGCGGTTCATGAAATATTCCAAGTTGAAACCGCAGATTTTGGTGTCGTAATTTCCCAACGCCTTATCATTGGGCGCGGCGGTGCGGGGATTGCCCTTGAAATCGGGCGTTCCGTTCTGGGCATACACCTGATATTCCCGGTCGCTTTGGTCGAGCACACAGCGGAAATTCGTGAGCCTGTTGCCCGTGCGGCAAGTGCCGTCTTTGTCTAAAAAGGGTGTGGAGGAAGGTTTGCCCGTGCCGCCGTAACTCAGCGTGATGCGGTTGCTGTGGTTGTAGGCCACCGCCGCTTCATAGGCTTCGCTCTTGGGCAGATTGTAGTCGGTGGGGGAACGGTGGCGCGTGGTACCCAAAATCACGCTTCCGCTATACGTGAGGTTGCGCGTGGAAAGCAGATGAAGCGTATCGGTAAATTCCAGCGCCATGCATTCCAAGCTCTCTTCCTTGCCCTGCACGTCTTCTTCGAAACGCACCTTGGTGAAAGGAATCGCCACGCTATCTTTCAGCACTTGCAGGTTCTTGATTTTGCTCAACTGCGTGCGGTTTCTGTATTCGCCCACCGTGCCTGTAAGCTTCACATAATCACCAACCTTAACATCTTGCCTTCCATATACGAAAATGGCATCGGAAGTAAGGGGATTGCCGTCGCCCAAGGTGTCTT
>CAMWVZ010000002.1 GCA_947177845.1 uncultured Bacteroidales bacterium
AAAACAAAATACAATGGGAAGAGCATTTGAATATCGTAAAGCCCGTAAGTTTAAACGTTGGGGCAATATGGCCCGCACCTTCACCCGCTTGGGCAAGGAAATCACCATGGCCGCCAAGAGCGGCAGCGACCCCGCCACCAACCCCCGCCTGAGAGCCATCATCCAAACGGCCAAGAGCGAGAACATGCCCAAGGACAACATCGAACGCGCCATCCGCCGCGCCACCGAGAAAGACCAGAAAGACTACAAGGAAATCGTGTACGAAGGATACGGCCCCCACGGCATCGGCATCCTCATCGAAACCGCCACCGACAACCACCAACGCACCGTAGCCAACATCCGCTCCTACTTCACCAAAGCCGGCTGCTCCCTCGGTGTGACAGGCTGCCTCACGTTTATGTTCGAACACAAATGCGTGTTCAACATCAAACCCAAGGAAGGCCTCGCCCTCGACGACCTCGAACTGGAAATGATAGACTGCGGCATCGACGAACTCTTCATGGACGAAGAAAGCGGCAACATCACCATTTACGCACCCTTCGAAGCCTACGGCGACATACAGAAATATATCGAAGAAAACCACTTCGAACTGGTGAGCGCCCGCTTCGACCGCATCCCCACCGACACCAAGGAACTGAGCGAAGCCGAACAGGAAGACGTGCAGAAACTGGTGGACAAGATTGAGGAAGACGACGACGTGCAGAACGTCTACACAAATATGAAATAAACTGCAAGCTGGTGGAACTGCAGAGCATCAAACAACGTTTCGGCATCATCGGCAACTCGCCCCTGCTGAACCGCGCCATTGACATCGCCGCCCAAGTGGCCGGCACCGACCTGAGCGTGCTGGTGCTGGGCGAAAGCGGCGTGGGCAAGGAATTCTTCCCGAAAATCGTGCACGAACTCAGCCCTCGCAAGCACCGCAACTATGTGGCTATCAACTGCGGAGCCATACCCGAAGGCACCATCGACTCCGAACTCTTCGGACACGAGAAAGGCGCCTTCACCGATGCCCGCGAAGCCCGCAAAGGCTATTTCGAAGAAGCCGACGGCGGCACGATTTTTCTCGACGAAGTGGCCGAGCTGCCCGTCAGCACGCAGGCACGCCTGCTGCGCGTGCTCGAGACCGGCGAATTTCTCAAGGTGGGCTCCTCGAAAGTGCAGAAAACCAACGTGCGCGTAGTGGCCGCCACCAACGTCAACATTCCCGAGCAAATCCGCATGGGCAAGTTCCGCGAAGACCTTTATTATAGGCTCAACGCCATCACCATTCAGGTCCCCTCGCTCAAACAACGCCCCGAAGACATCGAGCTCCTGTTCCGCAAGTTCTCCACCGACATCAGCGAGAAATATCACATCCCCCCCCTCACGCTCAACGACGAAGCCCGCCGCGTGTTGCTCTCCTACCCCTGGCCGGGCAACATCCGCGAGCTGAAGAACATCAGCGAGCAAATCACCATTATCGAGAAGGAAAGGCCCCTGAGCGCCGAGGCCCTGCAACGCTCCCTGCCCAAGACCGGGACCACGAACCTGCCGGTGCTTCTGGGACACGGACGGGAGGCGGGCGGCATGTCCGAACGCGAAATCCTATACAGCGTGCTGTTCGACATGCAGAAAGACATTCAGCAACTCAAACAGGCCGTATCGCAGTTCTCGCCCTCGCCCGCACCCTCCTACACCATTCTGCCCTCCATGTCCCATGCACCCGCCCCTTCCGAGGCGGTGGAAATCATCAACACCCCCGAAGTGCTGTCCGAAGATTTGAGCTTGGGCAAGGGAGAACGGCTCCTTATCGAGAAAGCGTTGGAAAAGAACAACGGCAACCGCCGCAAGGCCGCCGCTGAATTGGGCATTTCCGAACGCACCATTTATCGCAAAATAAAGGAATACGGCATTTCTTTGGAAGAATGAGCGGAATCCCCCATATTAATATAATGAAGCGCGCGGCGAGTGCGCTGTTCGTGGCAGGAATGCTGCTGATGAACGGTTGCGGCGTGTATTCCTTTACAGGCGCCTCCATTCCTGTGGAAGCCAAGACCTTGAGCGTAGGCTATTTCCGCAACCGCGCCGCCTCGGTGCAGCCCACCCTGAGTTCGGTATTCACCGACTACCTGCGCGAATACCTGAGCAACCAAAGCGGTCTGCCCATTGTGGAAGGCTTCGCCGACTTGCAGTTTTCGGGCTCCATCACCGGCTATACGGTTACGCCCCAGTCCATTCAAGGCAACGACCAAGCCGCCCTCAACCGCCTCACCATCACCGTGCAGGTGAAATACGTAAACCGCTTCGACAGCAAATTCAGCTTCACCCAAAACTTTTCACGCTACCGCGACTACGATGCCCGTCTGAGCCTCTCTTCGGTGGAGTCAGGTCTAATTCAAGAGATTACCGAAGAACTTGTGGACGACATCTATCAACGCGCCTTCGTGAACTGGTAGAAAACCCATCCTGCATATGGATAACGGCGAAAATCATCTCTCGGAACACGGCGTGAAGCCCACTTCCAACCGCATCTTGGTATGGAAGGCGCTGGCGGCGCAGCAGCGACCCGTGTCGCTTTCCGAATTGGAGGAGATTTTGGAGACCTTGGATAAATCGAGCATCTTCCGCGCCCTGACGCTCTTTCTCGAACATCATCTCGTGCACGCTTTCGAAGACGGCGAGGGCGTCATCAAGTATGAAGGCTGTCCCGACCCCGACCATTGCGGCATTCACGACCTTCACGTGCATTTCTACTGCGAACATTGCCGCAAGACCTATTGTTTCCCCGCCGCGCCCATTCCGCAAAGCACGCTTCCCGAGGGCTTCACCGCCCATTCCATAAACTATATGATAAAAGGCATCTGCGAAGATTGCCAAAAGGCTTCGCGATAGCCTACCCTATCACGCGGATTTCGCTCTTGGTGGGATTTACCCTTTCCACGCGGATTTGGGTACGGATACGCTCGCGCAGGGCGGCCACATGGCTGATGATGGCCACTTTGCGGCCATCGCTGTTGTGCAGACGCTCCAAGGCCGACACGGCCGGTTCGAGGGCGTTGCCGCTGAGGGTGCCGAAACCTTCGTCTATAAAGAGAATGTCGGTGGTAACCCGCGCCCCGTTGAACGACGACAGCCCCAAGGCCAAGGCCAGCGAAACCAAGAAACTTTCGCCGCCCGAAAGCGAGGCGGCCGAACGCAGGCTGCCTCCGTCGTGCAGGTCGCGCACCAAAATCACGAAAGAACCGAAACTGCTTTCCAAGCGGTAGCGGTCGGTGAGGCGGCGCAGATGTTCGTTGGCGTGCGAGAGCAATTCATCCATCATGAAGTTGAGCACAATCTTGCGGAACTTGTTGCCGTCGGCGCTGCCGAAGAGTTTGTTGAGCCGTTCCCAGCGTTCATAGTCCTTGCTCAGACGCTCCATTTCGGCCTTTTTCTCAAGAAGTTTCCTGCGTTGGGCTTCCTCGGCCTTCAACAGTTGTTCCAACGCCCCCAAGAGGCGGTGGCTTTCCTCCCGCTCGCGTTCCTTGTCGGATAGGAGCGCGGACAAGGCCTCCACACTGCCCTGCTCCGTCTCGTCGGCGGGTCTGTCCGCCGCGTGCCGTTCGCCGTCTTTCGTCATCTGCGTCTGCAAGGCCAAGGCGGCGGTAAGTTCATCTTCTTTCCTCTTACAGAACACTTTGAGTTTCTCTATCTGCTCCTTGTTTTGCAACAACTGCGCGAGCCGCGCCTCGGTCATGCCCGGGTGGAGGGCGTAGAATTCCATCAAAGCCTGTGTCCGCTCTTCTTTCTGCCGCAGGGCCGAGGCGCGGCGGTCGAGCCACGACACCACTTTCGACTTCACGTCCGAAAGACGGGAGATAAGGCCTTTTTGTTCCTGTATCGCAGTAGGTTGCAGGCGCGCGCCGCCCTCGAATTTGCTCCGCAGTTCTTCCACGAGAGCCGCCGCGTCGCGATAGGGCTGCCGGCATTTTTCCCATGCGGCGCGCGCCTGCTGCCATTTCTGCAAGACCTTCATGCGGTCCTGCCGTTTTTCCTCCTCCCCGGCGAGAAAGGCCACCAAGGCCTCCCCCTTCAAGCTGCGGTCCGGCAACGTGGGCAGAAGCTGCAAGGCCTTTTCCAATAAGGTTTCCGCCTCGGCAAGCTGGCTTCGGCTTTCCTGCAAACGCCGCTTCACCGCCACCAAACTTTCCTCCTTGGCCTTTCGCTCTGCTAAATTGGTTTTCAGTAAATTATCGGCAGACTTATAGAGCCTTTCGGCTTCTTCCCACCGCTTTTTGGCGGGGGCGTAAAGTTTCTCGAAATATTCGTCGGTGAGCAATTTCTCTATCTTGTTGCCGCATACGGGGCAAATCTCGCCCTCCGAGAGCGTGGCGCGTAAACCTTTGGCCATATCGCCCATACCCTTCTGCAAGGTTTTCAAATCCTCCTCGGCGTTCTTCAACCTTTCCTCCGCCTCCTGCGCCTTTTTCGTCAGTTCTTCGGTATGCGAGGCCCATTCCGCGCAGGCCTTTTCCAAATCGGCCGCCTCCTTTTCGGTTTTCCGCGCCGTCGCGTTTTTTTCCAAAAAACGCTCGGCGCTGTTGCGCGCCTGCATATACGCCCGCAACACATTTTCTTCCTGCGGAATATCCACCTCCGCACCTTTCTCTATCCCCGCAAGGCTTTCCCATTCCGCCGTCTTGGCCTCCAAGTTCTTGATATACGCTTCCAAATACTTCACCCCACCCAACAACACCGAAAATTCACGCTCCTGCGCCTGCAAACCCTCCTGCGCCGCCATCGCCTCCCGCTCGGCTTCCTTGCTCTGTTCCAACCACATACGCGCCTCCTCCGACATCTCCCATTCCTGCAACATCCGCTTTCCGTTGCAATAGTCCTCTCCGTTCACGCCCTCCTGCGCCCGCTTCACCGCCTCGTCGGCCTCGGCTTTCCGGCGCTTCAGCTCCTCCTGCTTCTTCCTCCATTCATGCCGCTTCCGCAACGTCTGCGTTTCTTCCGCCAAACGGGAAAGACGCTCCGTAAGCGCCGCTTTTTCGGCCTCTTTCTCTGCGATTTGCTCTTCGGAAAGCAACTGCATGTTCTCCATGTCGCGCCCCGCCTGTTCCCACAGCCGCTTCTTGCCGGCAGCTTTCTCGTAGATGCGCGTTCCCATGCGCGCGAAATGCCCCGTGTCGGTGAGTTTCTCCAAAATCGCCGACTTTTCCGTATCGTTGCTTTTCAGAAACTTGGTGAATTCGCCCTGCGCCAGCATGGACGTGCGGCAGAACTGCTCGAAATTCAAGCCCACCGCCTCCTCGATGTGGTTCTTCACCTCGTCTATCTTCTTGAGCGTGATTTCCGTATTGTCCTCCACAAAACTCAGCGTCCAGTCGCGGGCGTTTTCGTGCTCGTCCATGCCCCGTTTCCTTATCCGCCGCACACTCCACCGCGCCGTATACTCCCTCCCGTCGTTGCCCTCGAAAACCAACTCGGCGAAACCCTTGTCGGCATTCTCGCGCAATATCTGCATAGGGTTGTTGTTGGCCACCTCGCCGAAAACGCCCGCCACCTTAAACTTATCGGTAGACGAGGCCTTGAAGCGGGGCGAACTGTCGTAGAGCGCCAGGCAAATCGCGTCCAAAAGCGTGCTCTTGCCCGAACCCGTTTCTCCGCATATCAGGAAAATGGGGTTGTCCAAGGGCGCGTGCCCGAAGTCGATGCTGGCCTCTTCGAGCGAAGCCAAGTTGTGGATATGGAGATGCTTGAATTTCATGCTTCGGACGTTGTATCTTGATGCGTTTCGCGCCAGACCTCCTGCAACATTTCTTCCAATTCCGGCTCCAACTCGCTGTTGTATTCGTTCTTATAATAAATCTTGGCCATTTCCACGGGCGAGGTGCTGCGGATTTCCGAAACGCGGAAACGGGGCGCGGCAACAGGGGCCGACAGCGCCTCGCTCACTATCTTGATGGAGCAATAGCGGGCTTTCTTGCCGCTTAAGGCCTGCACGGCGCGTTCGGCGCTGTTCGGGGGAAGAAAGTCTTTCGCCTTCACGTGCACGCGGATATAGGCCTCTTCGTCGGCGGGAAAACGGCGCAGTTCCTGCAAGGCTTCTTCAAATTCCACGGGCGCGGCGGGAAGCGTGCGCACGGGAATCGTGGCCGGCAGCGAAATCAGGCGCACCTGCGGCGGGGCGTCGTGACGCTCTATTTCCACAAGGCTGAGGGAATGCGTATGGGTTTCGTCGAAGTTCAGGGGCAGCACCGAGCCGCTGTAACGCATCCTGCCTTCGGTGCCTGGAATGGGCTGCGCCTTGTGGATGTGGCCGAGCGCAACGTAGTCGAAGCCCTGCCCCAGCACTTCCGCCGGTATGCATTCTTCGCCGCCGATGCGGTCGGGCGCATTTTCGTGGCACGAAAAATCGCCCCCCCGCACGGCTAAATGCGCCGTCAGCACCACGGGAAGCCCGTCGGCGTTGCGCCCGCCCACCTTGTCCGACAAAGTCTGAAAGAAAGCGTGCGGACGTGCCTCGCGAGGCGTATCGCCCGTAAGGTCGGGAAAATTGAGCGGATGTATATACGGCACGGCCACCACATAGCCTTTCTTCCTCCCTTCGGGGTCTTTGATTTCTATGATATGACGCTCGGTATCCACCTTTTCGTCGGGCCCACGCCTGAGCCCCCCCACCACATGGATGCCGAACGCGCCCCAAAGCTCGCGCGCGATCTCGAGCCGCGCCCCGCTGTCGTGATTGCCCGCTATCACCACCACTTCCATGCCGGGGCAGGCGCGGTGCAGGTCGAGCAAGGCGGTTGTATAGAGATTCTGCGCCGCCGTACTGGGCATACCGTTATCATAAATATCGCCCGCCACCACCAATACATCGGGTTTCTCCTCCTGCGCCACCTCTTGTAGCCGGGCGAAGAAAGCGCGGAACTCCCCGCTCCGCTCGTATCCGTCGAGCGTCTGCCCCACATGCCAGTCTCCGCTATGCAGTATCTTCATCAATCCAACGTCTTTTTCGCAAATGTAACAAAAAAATGTACCTTCGCTCCTATAAAAATTCGTTCCATGAACTACACCATTTCCATAAAATCCGAGGCCTGCATCCACTGCCGCCGTTGCGAACGCGCCTGCCCCGCCGGCATCTTCATATGCGAAGACGGCAAAATGCAGGTTCAGAAAGAACAATTCTGCATACGTTGCGGGCACTGCGCCGATATATGCCCCACCAAAGCGGTGACGCACACGCTGTTTCCCGAAAGCTCGATGCACGATTACGCCCTGTCCGACCTGCCCACGCCCCAACAGACGGAACTTTTGCTCAAGGCGCGCCGCAGCAATCGTGCCTTTACCGCCCAGCCCGTTCCGCAGGAGAGCCTCGCCCGCATCATCGACGCGGCCTACGCCGCCCCCACGGCGCAGAACACGCGCAACATACAGGTGGTGGCCGTCACCGACCCGCAAATGATAGAACGCATCGCCGCCCTCACGGTAGACACCTTCGCCCATGCGGTGAAACCCTTGGAGAATCCTTTGCTGAAATGCCTGTTGCATAAGAAAATGGCACAGGTCTACGCCATGATACCCAAGCTGAAGGCCATGCACCGCAAGTTTCACGAAGGCAAGGGCGACCCCGTGCTGCACCGTGCCAAGGCGGTCTTGTTCTTCTGCGCACCCTCCAAGAGCCGTTTCGGTTGCGCCGACAGCAACTTGGCCTATCAGAACGCTTCCCTTATGGCCGAAAGCCTCGGCGTGGCGCAGTTCTACACGGGCTTTGTGCTTTCGGGCATGAAGCAGGACCGAAAAAAACGCCTGCCCGAAATGCTGGGATTGGAAAAAGACATGGAGATTTTCGCCGGCATGGCGTTGGGAATGCCCGAATTCCGCTTCGAACGCTATACCGACCGCGAGCATACCTCCCCTATCTGCCTTTAATATTTCTCTTTCCCGAAAATTTATCGTATCTTCGCCGTCCTTTTGCGCGGAAGGAAACCCGGCCTCCGCGCCCAAACTACAAGTTAAACTCGCTTTTCGGCACGCATTTCCGGGTATGCGGGCGTAAAGCACAGAAAAATTAATCCGACAATGGCAGCAGAAATGGCTAAAGCCGGTATCGAGGAATTCAACTGGGATGAACTCGAGCATCACAAAATCAAAAAGGAAAAAGAACAGCAGAAAAGCGACGACCCTCGCGACGAGCAGTACGGTAATTCGCTCAAGCAGATTACCGAACAGCAGGTTATCGAAGGCGTTGTGGTTTCGAAGAACAACCGTGAGGTAGTGGTTAACATCGGCTACAAGTCCGACGGTATCATTCCCGTTTCCGAATTCCGCTACAATCCCGAACTGAAAGCGGGCGACACGGTGGAAGTGTATGTGGAAAGCCCCGAAGACGCTACGGGTCAATTGGTTCTCTCGCACAAAAAAGCACGCATCCTCAAATCTTGGGAAAGAGTCAACGAAGCCTTCGACAAGGAAGAAATCATCACCGGTTTCGTCAAGAGCCGCACCAAAGGCGGCTTGATTGTGGATGTATTCGGCATCGAAGCCTTCCTCCCCGGTTCGCAGATCGATGTGAAGCCTATCCGCGACTACGATGTGTTCGTGAACAAGACCATGGAATTCAAGGTTGTGAAAATCAATCACGAATACAAGAACGTGGTGGTTTCGCACAAGGCGCTTATCGAAGACGAAATCGAACAGCAGAAGGCCGAAATCATGTCCAAGCTGCAGAAGGGTCAGGTACTGGAAGGCACCGTCAAGAACATCACCTCCTACGGTGTGTTCGTAGACCTCGGCGGCGTAGACGGCTTGATTCACATCACCGACCTGAGCTGGGGCCGTGTAAACCACCCCGAAGAAGTGGTGAAGCTGGACGAAAAGATCAACGTGGTTATCTTGGATTTCGACGAAAACAAGAAACGTATCGCGCTCGGTCTGAAGCAACTCACCCCGCATCCTTGGGATTCGCTCGATCCCAACCTCAAGGTGGGCGACAAAGTAAGGGGCAAGGTAGTGGTTCTGGCCGACTACGGTGCTTTCGTAGAATTGATTCCCGGTGTGGAAGGCTTGGTTCACGTTTCGGAAATGTCGTGGTCGCAGCACCTGCGTTCCGCTCAGGATTTCCTGAAAGTGGGCGACGAAGTGGAGGCCGTTATCCTCACCCTCGACCGCGAAGAACGCAAGATGAGCTTGGGCATCAAGCAACTCACGCCCGATCCTTGGCAACACATCACCGAGAAATATCCCGTCAACTCGCGTCATACCGCCACGGTCCGCAACTTCACCAACTTCGGTATTTTCGTGGAACTGGAAGAAGGTATCGACGGTTTGATTCACATCAGCGATTTGAGCTGGTCGAAGAAAATCAAGCATCCTGCCGAATTCACCAAAATCGGCGAGAAGATTGACGTGATTGTTCTGGACATCGACGTGGAAAACCGTCGTCTGAGCCTCGGTCACAAGCAATTGGAAGAAAATCCTTGGGACGTTTACGAATCGTTGTTCGCGGTAGGCAGCCTGCAAAAAGGCACCGTGGCTTCGGCCAACGACAAGGGCGCCGTGGTGGTTCTGCCCTACGGTGTGGAAGGTTTCTGCCCCGCCCGTCACATGGTGAAGGCCGACGGCAGCAGCCTCAAGGCCGAAGAACAGGCCGACTTCAAGGTTATCGAATTCAGCAAGGATAACAAGCGTATCGTGGTTTCGCACACGCGCATCCATCAGGAAGAAGCCGCCGAAGAACGCGCCAAGACCGAAAACGAGAACCGGAAGAACGCCGACAACACGGCCAAGGCTGTGAAGAAGCTCAACGAATCTTCCGAAAAGACCACTTTGGGCGACATCGCCGCGCTTTCGAACCTGAAAGACGCCATGGAAGCCGCCGAAAAGAAAGACAAATAGTTTTCGGAATTTCCAACGGGAAAGCCGGTTTGCCCTACGCAGCCGGCTTTCTTTTTAAACCGCACGCATTATGTCCACACCCAAAATCGCCGTTTTCGCCGGTTCGTTCGACCCGCTCACCTTGGGACACGAGAACATTATAGAACGTGCCCTGCCCCTCTTCGACAAGATTGTGGTGGCGATAGGCACCAACAGCGAAAAGAAAGGGATGTTTCCCGTGGAGGTACGCCGCCGTTTCATCGAGAGGCGCTTTGCGGGCGAGGCGAAAATCGAAGTGGACAGTTTCGACAATCTCACCGTGGACTATTGCCGCGCCAAGAACGCCCGCTATATCCTGCGGGGCATCCGCACGGCCGGCGACCTCGATTTCGAACAGGTTGTCGCCGACGCCAACCGCGCGCTGTGTCCCGACATAGAAAGCGTTTTCCTCCTCACCGACCCCCGCTACGGCTTCATCCGCTCCACCGTGGTGCGCGACATTCTCCTGCACGGCGGTTCCTGCCGGGGTTTCGTTTCCGAACCTGTACGCAACATCATCGAAGAATCATGCTGCTCTCGATAGTCATCGTCAACTATAACGTCAAGTCGTTTCTGGCGCAATGCCTCCGCTCCGTGCAACAGAGCGAGGGCGTGGCCTGCGGCGTGGACTACGAGGTGTTTGTGGTAGACAACCATTCGGTGGACGGTTCGGTGGAGATGATACGCGAGAAGTTCCCTTGGGTGAGGCTCATCGCCAACCAAGAAAACACGGGCTTCGCCAAGGCCAACAATCAGGCTGTCCGCCAAAGCGGGGCCAAATATGTGCTCCTGCTCAATCCCGACACGCTTATCGAGAACGACACCTTGCAGAAATGCCTGGCCTTTATGGAGAGCCATCCCGATGCCGGCGGGTTGGGCGTGAAGATGCTCGACGGTCAGGGACGTTATCTGAAGGAATCCAAACGGGGCGTTCCCACGCCTTCCACGGCCTTCTACAAGATGACGGGGCTTTGCAAGTTCTTTCCCCGTTCCAAACGTTTCGCCTCCTACTACATGGGGCATCTGAACCCCGACGAAATCCACCCCGTGGAAATCCTTTCGGGCGCGTTCATGCTCCTGCGGCGCGAAACGCTCGACAAGGTGGGCCTGCTCGACGAAACCTTCTTCATGTATGGCGAGGATATAGACCTCTCCTACCGTATCCTGCAAGGCGGCTACAGGAATTATTACTTCCCGCACACCAACATCATCCACTACAAAGGCGAATCGACCCGGAAAGGCAGCCTCAACTATGTGCTGGTGTTCTATAAGGCCATGGAGATTTTTGTGGAAAAGCATTTTTCCAAAGGCCGTTACAAACTCTATCTTCAGATTATCCGCATCGCCATTTGGCTGCGGGCGGCGCTTTCGATGCTCTCGAGCGCCCTAAAGAATATCTTTCTTCCTGTCGTCCGTTTGCTGCTTTCCCTGCGGCGCAACAAGAACTATCTGATTATCGGCGGGCACGACGAACAGGCACGGGTGCAGGGCATCCTGCAGGAAGAGGGCATCCGTCCCGAACATATTTTCGGATTGAGGGTGAACGATGCGCTCAGCGTGCTCAACGAGCAGATTCAAGTGAACCGTATCGGGGAAGTGATTTTCTGCGCCAACGACCTCAATTTCGACCAAATCCTTCTTTTGGTGCGCATTCTGCGCAAGACCGGCGTGGTAACCAAGACTATTTCGGCCGATTCCCGCGTCCGTGTGGGCTATAGATCCTAAGCGGAAAGTGAGGGATTCGAACCCCCGGAGGTTATTCGCCTCAACGGTTTTCAAGACCGCCGCAATCGACCACTCTGCCAACTTTCCAAGGTGCGAAAGTACAAAAAGTCGGGCGCAGAGAAAAATTTTCTTAAATTCGCGAATATTCCCCACGCGAAAGGCGCGATTTTTTTGATAAAAAACACGGCCTATGAAACGAGAACGACCCATTTATGCCATAGGGCACCGCAACCCCGACACGGACTCCATCTGTGCGGCCATTTGCTATGCCCACCTCAAGAACGAATTGGGCATGCACGTCCTCCCCGCCCGTGCCGGCAAGCTCAACAACGAATCGCGCTTTGCCCTCGATTATTTCAAGACCCCCGCCCCTCTTCTGCTCACCGACGTATACCCCCGAGTGGAAGACGTACTTATCGACTGGAACCTCACGATTCGCGAAAATCAGAACCTGCGCGATTTGGCGGCGATGATGCGCAAGGACGGCGTGAAATCCGTGCCTGTGGTAGACGACCGCAACTATCTGAAAGGGATGATTTCGGTGAGCGATATGGCGCGCCGTTATTTCGACGAACTCGGTATGCAGAGTTTCTCGGACATCAAGGTGGCCCTGCTGGAAATTCAGAAGGTGATTGATGCCAAAACCATTGTGGACGGCGATTTGTCGGGCACCATTCAGGGCGATGTGCGTATCGCCGCCGGGAGCATAGAAACCGTGGCGAATTCGGTGCAGAAGAACGATGTGATTATTGTGGGCGACCGTATCGCCGACATCATGCTCACCTGCATCCGCAAAGGCATCGCCTGCCTGATTGTTACCGGAAACGGACAGATTGAACCGCAGGTGGCCGAAGAAGCCCGCAAGAACAACGTGGCCGTGCTTTCCTGCGCCTGCGACACCTATACCTGCGCGCGCCTGATTAACCAGTCGGTGCCCGTGTCGAGCCTCATGCGGACCGACGTGGTGGCCTTCCGCCCCACCGAGGTGCTCCTCGACATCAAGGCGCAGATGGAGAAATACAAGCACCGCTACTACCCCGTGGTGGAGAACGGCAAATTCATCGGCATGGTGACAGGCGAGAAAGTGATGGTGCCCGAGCGCACGAAGCTGATATTGGTGGACCACAACGAGCGCAGCCAGGCGGTGGAAGGCGTGGAGAAGGCGCAGATTTTGGAAATCATAGACCACCACCGTTTGGGCGGCATACAGACCGACGAACCTATCTTTACGCGTCAGGACGCAGTGGGCTGCACCTGCACGATTATCGCCGACATGCACCTGCACCGCCAAGTGCCCATTCCCCCGCAGATAGCGGGCTTGATGCTCTCGGCCATCATTTCCGACACGGTGCTTTTCAAGTCGCCCACCTGCACGGCGCACGACAAGGAAATGGCGCAGTATCTGGCCAAGATAGCGGGCGTGGACATTGAGGAATACGGTCTGGCCCTGCTCAAGGCCGGCTCCAATATCGACAATATGGGCTTGGACGATATCGTCAAGAACGACATGAAGGAATTTATGGTGGGACGCTACCGCGTCAGCATCAGCCAATGCCCCGTCTTGGACAAGAACCAGCTTTTCCAACACAAGGAAAAGTTACTCAACGAATTGGAAACCATGCGCGGGCGCGAAGGCTTCGACTTGTCGATTGTAATGATAACCAATGTCATAGAAAGCTATTCCACGCTACTTTTCTGCGGCGAACCCAAAATTCTTCTCGAAGAAGCCTTCAAACAAGACACCTCGCAAGGCCTAATCACCCTCCCGGGCGTGATGTCGCGCAAGAAACAAGTGGTCCCTCCCCTCTCCGAAGCCGCCAAAATCCTCGGTGCGTAGCACTGAGGGGGCTAAAGTTTTTTGGTCAGTTGAGAGAAAACGTGTAATTTTGCAATTAAACTTGCATAATTAAACACATTATGTTAAGTTTTGCAAGTTTAAGAATAGTTGCATGGCACGAATAGATACTAACGATTACATAGATTGGCTCAACCAAAGAGCAATGAGAGGCAAGTCGTTCTTTACAAAGGATGACTTTAAGCGTGCTTTTGCCAATATAACTGAAGGTTCTCAGGCTGTTGCATTGAGCAGATTGATTGATGCCGGTTGGATAGTGTCTCCTTGGCAAAACTTTTATGTCATCGTCCCGATTCAGTATAAGCTGAAGGGTGAGGTTCCTCCTTCGTACTACATTGACGAACTGATGCAGTTTCTGGGCAGAAAATACTATGTTTCGCTTCTAACGGCCGCCAGTCTGCATGGTGCAGGTCACCAAAGAGCAATGTCCTTCTTTGTTACCGCAGATGGGGCAGCATTGAGAAATGGTGTGAGGAGTGGAACTAAACTGCTCTTATTCCAGAAAAAGGACATAGACTTGCGCTTTACCAAGGAGGTGAGAACAGAGGGAGGCTACATGAACGTTTCTTTACCCTTGATGACAGCCCTTGACCTTGTGCAGGATGAACGTAAGGTGGGCGGTTTGAGCCGTGTGGCTGAGATTCTCTATGAACTTTCTGAAAAACTGGAATTGAATGAAGGTCAGTTGGAGTTAATCCGACAATATGGTTGTCCGATATTGCAAAGGTTTGGCTATCTTTTAAGAGTACTGCAGCTGAATGATCTGGAAACTCAGTGGTTTGACCTTTGCATGAAGACGGGAGTTAAGTTCAAGTTTACCGCACTGAAGCCTTCGGTAGCGAAGCGGGATGACAACGAGCGCGACAAGCGTTGGAAGATAATTATCAACCAAGAAATGGATATTGACGAAATATGATAAAAGAAAGGTACATAAGAGAATGGAATGAGTTTGTTCCATGGAAGGATATGCTGATGGTGGAGCAAGATTTGATTATTTGTCGTGCCTTGGTGAGCATCTTTAGTGATGAATTCTTACGAAAGAATCTGGCATTCCGGGGTGGTACAGCTTTGCATAAGCTGTTTCTACTGCCTCAGCCTCGATACAGTGAGGACATCGACCTTGTGCAAATCAAGCCAGGCCCCATCAAGCCTATCATGTTTCGTCTGGGAGAAGTGCTGGAGTGGTTACCTAATCGCACCACTCAACAGAAAAAGCACAGCAATAAGTTGCTCTTCCGTGTGGATTCAGAGATTCCGCCCATCCAGCAAATTCGTCTGAAGGTGGAGATCAATTGCTTTGAGCATTTCAATGTATTGGGATTGCAAGAGGTTCCTTTCCGTATGGAGAACAGTTGGTTCACAGGTGAAGCAAAGTTGACCACCTATCACTTTGAAGAGCTACTTGGCACAAAGCTTCGTGCGCTTTATCAGCGAAAGAAAGGACGTGATTTGTTTGACCTCTATACAGCTTTGTCTGCTCAAGAGGTGGATGTGGATAAGGTGCTGGAATGCTATCGCAAGTACATCGAGTTTGTGGTGGAACGCACACCATCGTACAAGGAGTTCGTGCAGAACATGGAACTGAAGATGCAGGACGAGGAGTTTTTGGAGGACGTGACGCCTCTACTCCGACCGGAGATTGAGTTCAATCCAAGGAAGGCATATTCGCTAGTGTATGAGAAACTGATAGACAGGATGCCAGGGAGGAGGGATTGATATGACGATAAAAGACGAAACGCTATTTCACCCGCACCAACCTCTACAAGTACCTGACGGAGAACGGCGACTTGGAACGGGCTATATTGAACTCCGAGAAACTTTGCCAACTTTGCAAAGAATCGCCGGAGGATATGATGGCGTACTCGGAGGTGCACCGAGTGATGAGATTGCTCAGAGATTTTCTTGGTCAGCTGAAAGAAAACGTATAACTTTGCGGTTAAAATTTTTTAATTAAACAGACTATGTTAAGTTTTGCAAATCAAAAGGCGATTCGTGGCGCGAAGAATAGATACTAACGTTGGGTTCAATCCAAGGATGGCATATTCGCTGATAGACAGAATGTCAGAGAGGAGGAATTGATTTTGTTTAAAATTTAACAACTAACATCCACTTGCACAGATGACTGAAAGGTCACTTCCCTTAGGTCTGCAGGAATCCGAAAACCCCATGTAATACATTCAAGTTGAACAATTTAAAATATAATAGTATGAAATTATTCATCAGTTATAGCCATTCTGATGGCAAATATATCGAACGTTTCAAAAAGCAACTTGCCCCTATCACGGGTGAGGATAAGCTCATTACTGATATCTGGTACGATAGGGAAATTACGGCTGGCGATGATTTCTGGGATCGTATAAATGAGCACCTCGATAATCGAAATATTATATGTTTGTTTATCTCTCCAGACTATATTGCATCCAAATCATGTTCGGAAGAATTGAAAAGGACGTTAATTAGAAAAAAGGAGGATGGGGTACTCGTTATTCCTATTATTTTACGTCCTTGTGCTTGGCTTGATAAGGATGAGTCATTAAAAAATATTCTGGCGGCTCCAACAGATGGTAAGGCAGTGTCAAAGTTCGCAGATGAGGACGATGCATGGATGGATGTATATAGTCAGGTCAAGAAAGCTGTTGAGAAATATAGCAGGATAAGAGGCATCAAATTCAAGCAGAGTCATCAGTATTTTCTTAATGACGCAACAACTTTTGCAAAGTCAAATTCGAACAAAACAACTTTGACTCTTGATGATGTATTTGTTTATCCAGATCTCGACAAAATAGAAAGAGATGGAGAATCAATGCGTCAAAGCTCTCAGAGCCTGATTTCAAAGTATTCTGTAGGAGACAGATTTGTTGTCGTTGGTGAAGACCAGTCAGGTAAGACATCGTTGCTAAAGAAATTCATTATAGATTTACGAGAAAGAGGATATTATCCTATATACGTAAAAGATCCAGCTGAATTATTGCAAGGCAATTTTTCAACACGTGTCAGCAATATCTTTAAAGACCAATACGATACTGATATTGAATTGTCAGATCTTGATGACGATAAGATAGTTGCCCTTGTCGATGACTTTCACAAAGCAAAGAATAAGGAAAAGGTATTGCAGCATCTTTTCAAAATCAAAGGCTGTATCATAGTCGTGGATGATATTTATACAATTGATGCCCAGAATGACCTCCTTTCTGATTTTTCAAGATATGAGATAAAGCAGTTGAAATTGTCTCAAAGAATAGAATTAATCAAGAAATGGTTGCTTGCATCAGATGTTCCTTTGACAGATCGACAAACTACGAATGATGATTTAAAGCGAATAGATGAAACCAGCACTATGATTGAGGAAACTCTTGGTCGAGTGCTAGGTAAGGGTATTATGCCTGCATACGCCTATTTCATTCTTACGTTATTGGTTGTAAATGCGGATAACGATAAGCCCCTTGATGAGAAGATTACATCACAAGGCCACTGTTATCAGGCACTAATTGTTCTTTTCTTGAAAAAGCAAGGAGTTTCAAATGCCAACATGGATTCATATATAAATTTTCTTGTAGAGTTTGCAATCAAAATATATGATAACCATGGTCAGGCACTTACTTCTATACAATTCGAGGACTTTGTAAAGGAGTATAAGGAAAGCTACAATCTGACAGACTCTCTTTCTGCTATGTTAGAAAAGTTGGAGGCATCCAACATAATGCATATAACAACCTTCGGTTATTACGAGTTTACCTATCCTTATATCTATTATTTTTTTGCAGGAAAGTTCTTCGCCCAATCCTGGGATGATGAAGGTGATCAAAATCATGAAAAAGCTGTAAAAGAAATAGATAAGATACTAGTCAACCTTCATAAGACATCGAACGCATATATCGCAGTATTTATTGCACACCACACAAAAAATACTGCTCTTATCAACAAGATGACTACGGTTGCAAATGGTATTTATTCTAAATTTGAGCCCGCTACATTAGATAAGGATTGTTTGCGAGTGTTCTCTGGCATTGAACAGCAAATTGCAGTTCCGGCTTTACCTGCAGTGAATACTCCTTCGGAGAATAGACAGAAGGATTTGGAAAACAAAGATAGAATAGAGATAGAGGCTGAAAAACAAAGTACTTCTGAAGAAGACGAGACCGATAACGAGTTTGCGTTAGAGATAAGACGAAGTATTAAGACGATTGAGGTTCTTGGGTCTATTATTAAGAATAGGGCTGGGTCATTAAGAAACGATCAACTGGAGAGACTATTCGAGGATGCAATGGATGTACAACTAAGACATGTATCAAACTTCCTTGAAATAGTAAAGTCTATAACTGGGTCTGAAGAAGGAACTAGATTTCTTGAAGAGCGAATAAAAGAAGCTCATCCGGAAATTAATGAAGCAGATCTGCCTGCACGTGCTAATATGCTATTCTGGGCAATGAATTTCTTCTTTATCTTTAGCGTGATCAAAAAAACGTCTTTCTCTTTAGGATCTGCTTCTATTGTACGTGTTGCCAAATCCGTATGTGAAAGAAGAAACACACCCGCGTCTTTCTTATTGAAGCATACCATATTAATGTGGTTTAAGAAAAATATTGTAATAGAGGAACTTCAGAAGATGGACAAGATATTGGATAATAGAACGGCCATGAATGCAATGCTTTGGCTGATTACAGATTATTGCAGAGTTCATGTTATTGATTATAAAGATGCCTCAAAGCTTGAAAGCCTTGGTATTAAGAAACAAGTATTTTTGCCATCGCCAGAGAAAGAAAAGAAATAAAAGGCTATCACCCTCTCGTTTATGGCGTGAGCTCTAAATTTATTAATGGAACTTGCGGATGAGATGAAAAAGCCAATAAATGCTGAAGATGATATTTATCCAGAAGCCGACACTGTAGTTTTACTGCTGTCGTCCTCTCTTCAAAAGGAAAACTCTCATGCGCCGTGCAGGAAAACTTCTCTACACACGCTCCATCTTTCTCTCCTCATCCTAAATTGCATATAGATAATAGCACGTTGGACTTTCCATTCTTGAAATTTCTTAACCCGAACTTTGGCTGACTATACAGGCTTTTTGCGACTTTTCTCATTCACATGAATTACTACGCGATTCGGGATAAAATGATGGCACAAACAAAGAAAGAACTAAAAAAGTATCAGTGCTGACTACATCGGTTTTATCATTGATTCGATGAAGGTGATTTCTTCATCCGTCAGATTGTATTTGGCGTAAAGTTGTGTGTCTATTTCTGATACGCTTTTGTTCCAGTCAATATCGCTACTTTCTGTAAAGTTTTGCATCGGAACAAACTTATAAGTATCGCGTGTCATATTCTTAAGTTTACGGATACCAACCATAAAACGAAAGAATTTTGTGCGACAATACTTAATAACATTATTCGCTTCTATTTCGGAATTAAAAGGTGCTATGGCCAAAAATGTTTCAGTACATATAGTACAAGTATCTCCGACTACACCTTGACCTATGATTCGAGCCGGAATAGGATTGCCTAATTGCCCTGCAGCACCATCTGCTTTGGACATGAAAACTTTCCATGTTTTCAAAATTTCATTACCTTTTGAAGGTGTGAAATTTGCAGGGAGAAATCTTAGGTCTCTGCCCGATTCAAATCGTCCAAATATTTTAAGACCATTAGAAATTGGAATTGAGGATATTTCATGCTCGTTATTCGACATAGAGAAAGGATTACGAGCAAGAACTTTATCGCAGAAATAAGATTTTGTACCCTCAATAACTTTAGAAAGTATTGATAACGCACCAGCATCACGAATAACGACATCAGAATCATTATCATCAAGATAACGAAAGACGGATGAAACTCCCGATGCCGTATGTGAAAAGAACTGACATTTCCCTTCATTAAAAGAGTCGATAAGGAGATAGCAAATGCCTCCTTCTATTGCAACGTTAGAGAAGCAATCCGAAGCATTAAGGTAATCGTGTAAAATTCTGATATGATGATTAGCAAGCATAAATAATCTAAAATCGTCTAATCCCTTACCGCCCGTCATCCAACGAGAAGGCATAATCATAGAGATATAGGAGGGCTTCACCAGAGATGACACTCCCACGAATTTATCATAAATAGGTTTTGCACTAGAACCACCTCCACCATCAACTTCTTGATACGGCGGATTTCCCACGATTGCATTTATTTTCACGTTCTTTCCTACTAAGTCGCCTACTTTCTTGATAAAGAGTTCGGGCTGGTTTTTAAGTTTGTTGATTAAATCTTCCGGTGCCCACATATTGGTCTTTCCTTTGCGGAAACCAAGAAGTGTACGACAGGTAATGGCTTTTGCCATCGGGGTCTTGCAGATGACAAAGATGTTTTCCGCTATTACCTTGTCCCATATACGTTGTTCTTCCTCAATGCTTGACACCGAATACGTAGAGTCCTTTACCCTTGCGCGGTAAATGCTGTACGCCATGTAAAGCGGATATAATCCGGACTTTGAATTGATTTCAAGGATGCGGGAATTCGGGGTAAACACATTGGCCGTCACTTCGCCATGATCAATGAAGCGAGGTTCGGACAACGTGGTCTCATATCCTTCTTCAAAGAAATTGTATCCACCTAAACAATCCCCTATGTGCATATTCACCACACGCCACGGTGTAAGTACCGTTTCCTTGTCGGGATTGCGGAACGTGCTGAAAATATCCGTGATGCGTTCAATGCGTTCCTCTACACTTAGTTTGTCCGCGGCACGGGCCATGGCGCGGATACGTTTGCCCGCCGCACAGAATATCTCCGGGTCGTAGTATCTCTTGATACTGTTGAACTTCTGCTTGGTAACACCTTTCGGCATGAACTCTTCCCATGATTGAGGGTCGATAAGCGAGGCGAAGTTGTCAATCGTCAGTTCCTTGTCCTCGTCGGTAATATCTGCGCCATAGATTAACAAGGGCATACGGATGGAGATACCTCGAAGAATGGAAATGGCTGCTTCCCTATTCTCCCTTTTCTTTCGCAGTTCTTCGAGACGTTTCTTCTCCTCTTCCGTCAACGGTTGTTTGTCCTTGCTTCTTTTCTTGGCTTTCTTCTCAAGGTCTTCAAGTTCCTCGTATTGTTCATCGGTCAGCCCCTGATTGTTGATATCCACCTGGTTGGTCTTGGGCATAGCCTTGGTCTGGCCGATAATCTTTTTTAAGTCGTCAAACTCCTGCAACTCCAAATCATCGAGTTTCATCAACTCGTCATTATACAAGCTCTTGTCCTCAAAACCGTTGCGGACAACCCTTTCCACATAGACACGCTTGAGTTGTTCCAACATTTTGGGTACATCGAACGGATTCATCTTGGAACCTTCGATGGAAATAATCGGGCAGAAATTGAGGAACTCGCCCATGATTCTGCGGTCGTCGCCACTGGTCTTTCCTGCCTTGGCTGAAATCTTCGCTGTTTCGGCAATAACTTTCAGTGTTCTGTCCGGTGCGAAATCAAACACATAACACTGTTCCTTGACCCTTCCATTGATGGTGGCAGGTGTCTGCACACGGAAGATGGTCTGCATATAACTTGATGCAGCGGTATTGTATGAGCCTGACAGCATGAATACGCCCGTCCATGCCGGGATACTGACGCCGGTCGTCAATCGTCCGCAAGACAGGGTGATGGTGCGGGTGGCATCCGGGTTTTTACCGATGGCTTCTTCTACCGAGGCAAGAGCATCCTTGTTCTCTTCGTCCTCGTCACCGTCTCCCGCCACATTTACTACCTTGAAATGCTGGAATACAGGGTGTGATTGCAGTATGACGCTTAATGCGCGAGCCTCTTTCACACCCGGCAACATCCACAGGGTATGGCGGAAGATATTGCGGTATTCATCGTTGGCAAACGGATAGCAACTACCCTTGTCCTCTTTGGTAATAAGATGAAGAAACGCCTTTACATCTTTTTCGTGGATAAAGTTTCCGGCTTCATTGACCCGGAAAAACTCGCGGAAGTTGAATGCCACATCTTCATCCACGAACTCATGGAGCAACCGCCCAAGGTCGTATGTGTAGATGTTCATCGTGGGCAGGGAGGCGTATGGATTCGGATCACCGAAATGTATCAAATCCCACGAAGCCTTTGCCCGTTGCTCCATCACATAGTCCCAAGTGTAAATCTCATCTTCTTTGAAATCATCCAGCAGATTGAACGGCGTACCGGAAAGACGCAATATCTTAGTATTGGCTTTTGTCAGTTCCTGCATGACCGCCTTTCCCAGTTCCGTCTGTGTTCCCTCGTGCGCCTCGTCCACAATGATGCAATCCCATGCGGTGGCAAACACTTCATCGTTCTTGTCAAAGTTACCGCCTACGAGTTCAGAACCGCGCAAGTCCTGCATCGAAGCGAAGTACACATACTTGCATTGGCCTTGTTTCGTTCTCGTTTCTAATGAAGCGTGACTTTCTCCGTTATTCTTTGAACCGTATGCGAAATCAGGGCTGTCATAGAATATCTTACCGAAATCTTCGAACCAGCCACTATCCACCACGGGGCGATGGGTAAGAATCAAAGTCCGGCTGAAATTCATGTCTTTCACTACCTGCAATGCCGACAGCGTTTTGCCGAAACGCATTTTGGCATTCCAAAGCATCTGATTTCCTTTTTTAAATTGCTTCTCGGTTTTTTCGATGGCTTCACGCTGTTCCGGGCGGAACACAATCGGAGTTCTTTCCTGTGATATTTCGGAAGATGAAAGCGATTCACGTCCCTCCTTGACTGCTGCTATAGCCCGTTTGATGGTTTCAAGATCCGTGATGAACCACTCGTTGGCTTTGTTCTCGGTATCAAATATTTTTTTCTTGATGCCTGAACGCTCTAAAACACTATGTACTTCCTTGTCGTTGAAAGAACACAAGCCCTTTTTGCTGTTGTATATGGTAAGTTCCGTATAGAGGAGGTCGTATGCGATGCCTGCCGTCTGCGTATATTGGTTAATGCGCTTCTTCGCAGACTCGTTGAGAGCCTTGCTGTTCGGAGCAAGCCCGAAAACACTGTCATTGTTACAAGTGGCCTCACCCACTTTCAGACATCCTCTGTGTGCAGCGTCATTGATGCGGAACACATAAATCAGTTTCAACTTCAGTGAAGACGTAAATTTCATACTGCACTATTTTATCAAGTCGATAAATCGAATTCGTTTTCCCATCTTTCCCGTTTGGGGGTCTTTGGTTCGCCAGTCCTTGATTTGGCAGTAGATACCGTTGTGCCTGCGGATATCATCTTTTAGACAACCTTCGCATTGACTAACTTCCTCTCTTGCCCCGAACAGGTCGGTGACACGCTCCCTGCGTTCACCGCAACTATTTGGAACAACACCTTTAAGCCCGTCCATCTGCCACACATTCCATGAAATGATATAAGCGATATACTTGATGGATTTCAATTGTGGGACTTTCCCGAATAGATTGTGGTAATACTCGATGAAAGAAAAGAGAAGGGCTTCACGGGCAAGTAGAAGATTGTCGCCCTGCCATTCGTAAGCATAGATACTTTTGTAGGCATCCTGCGCTGCCTCTAACCATTCGCCGGAAGTAGTTGTATTCTCACTGACGACACGTAGTTTCCTGTCGAGCAAACCAATACGTTGTTCCACAGGAATAAACTCCCCAGTAGTGGTATCATAACGACTCACAAGATAGGGCGCTTCGCCACAAGTGATTTCCATGCGGTTCTGACGCACATAGTCTTTCCAAGTCCTGCCTTCCGGAAATTGAATCTTCTCTACATGGGTTTGCCACCGATGGACTCCCTGTTCATCGGTATATTCCGTATTGAACACATCTTTTCTTCCAAACCATGCTTCATCAATTAGATTGTTCTGCGCATTGCATATCCATGACGGGGTAAATACCTCTGCCATGTTTCGCGAACGCGCGGCTTGGGTGTCACGGCTTTTGAGGACACGGGGCATGATAACATGTCCGTTATCCCCGGTGATAAGACGGGGAAGAATAGGCGAATCATATTGATAGCCATCGCCCAGATATTCATAATCAGAAGTCGCCCAAAAGATGTTTTGCTGAATATCTTCCTTGCTCGTGGTATGGTCTTTAAGCAGAATATCCAGCAATTCAGGCGAAAGTCGGAATATGCTATCTTCTAATATATCAACTTCTACAAACATCTCTTGTTAAGAGATGTCCATAATGAAATTATGCGCTGTATATGACAGATTTGTCATATCATGAAGCATGGGTATTCGAAAGCATCGAGTATCCTACAAAGGGGTTGGCTTGTCTTTCTTTGCAATTTTCTTAATTTTGCATCTCTTAACAAGAGATGTCATACGATTTCAATGATTTTTCGGTTGGCTTCATTGATAATGGAAATATCTAAAGAAGTCAGATAGATTTGCGTAGTCTGTTCGGAATGATGGCCCAAACCTTCACTAATAACGGAAATCGGAATATTTTGATTTCGTGCGATATTGGCCCATGTATGTCTTGCAACGTAAGTGGTGAGCGGAGCTGGTAAGCCCATCTGTTCAGAGAGGATTTTCAACTGATGGTTAATGCTGTGCAAGACCTTTTGATAACAGCGTCTTTCTTGGAGGATTTTGGAGCGATCTTCTTGCACTGCTAGGCGTGCGGTATCTTTTGGTGTGCTCTCGAAGGCGTAGGGCGGGCGTATGATTGGCAGGAGATAGGGTGATTCCGGAGGTGTCGGATACCTATCCACAATCTCCTGCATACACTTCTCCCATTTAATCATGAGCCTCTGCCCTGTCTTCCTCCTGCGATAAGCGAGATTACCGTTTTGTAAATCACTCTTTTTTAGATACGCCATATCTATGAAAGACATTCCGCGGGTATAGAAACTGAACAGGAACATATCCCGGGCAAACTCCAAATGAGGCTTTTGCGTCAAATCCAAATCTTTTATCTTCTTAATGACTCTCAGCGATATAGCCCGCTTCACCGTCTTGTCTATGCCCGTGTAAACTTGTTTGAAAGGCCTACGGTCTTCCGTCAATTCCTTTTCCACCGCTCGGTTATAGACGGCCCGAAGTATCCGCATATAAAAAGAAGTGCTGTTCCGTGTCAAACCTCTGTTTTGTAGATAATTCTCATACATCCGTATGATATCGGAATCCATCTCGCCCCAAAGGAGGTCTTTACCCTGCCGAAATTTCATAAAACTTTTGAGCGTGGCGGCATAGGTTTCAGAAGTTCGTTCTTTCCCGATTTGCTTCAATTTGGCTATCTCCAACTGTATGAAAGGGAATACGAAACCTTTCCCTTGGCGGGATCCCGCTTTTATGCTTTTGCTTGCCATATACGTAAATTTGGTTGAATGTAACGTTTGGCAAGAATGAAGAAATGCATCATAATAAACAGGAAAACAAAGCAGTATTTTACACCGAACTGCGTTTTCCTATAAATTTAGGCCTCGAAAAACTGCGTTTTCCAAATACCTGTTTATTAGAACAGGCTCAGTTGCTCTTGGGGATCGGGGTCGAAGTTGGCGTCGACGGGAGCGGAGGCGGGATTTTCGCCGTCTTCTTTCTGCCGTTGCAAAGCCTCGTAGTCTGGATCGGGTTGCAACGGTTCCAGCCACTCAATCTTCTTGATATAGTAGTTCGAAAGACGTTTTCCCTTGGCCTTGAAACCCTTGACGCCTATAAACTCCGCCGCATCCACCACTAAATCCTCCACCTCCTTCTTGTTGGCGCGGGCATCGAAAATCACCCGCACCTGCGGAAAAGCGTCCAGACACAAACCGATGAACTCGCTGTTCTCCTCCTCCACGAAACTCATCCGCTTCTCGCTCTCCTCCACCACAAAACGCTTGATATACCAAAGCTTGCTCTTGCGGTCGCGGTATACCGCCGTCACCACCCTTTCCGGGTAATGCTTCACCAAGCGGAACATATCTTCGTCGAAATGATTGCCCAAATCGAAACTCGAAAGACGGTAGGAACCGTTCTCCATCAAGGTGAGAATCCTGTCCTCGCCCTTGAATTCTCCCAAATACTGACCGCGTTCCTCCACGTTGAGCCGCTTCACGCTGTCGTCGTACCAGATTTTGCGCGCCCCCAGCGTAGACACGCCCGCGTCTTTCAAATCAATGCGCTTCACCGCGTTACGCGAAAGGATATTGCCCATGCTGCTGCGCCCTTTCACCGCCAAATCCTTGAAATCGAAATCGAAAACCAATTTCTTGACCTTGGGCTTGAAACGCAGTTGCACGCGCACCGTTTCGGCCTCGCCGTTGGGATTGGCCGTGAAATAAAGCACCGTGGAACCCGCCTTGCCCTGCGTGAGGTCGTATTCCTTGTCGCGGGTGATGCCGCCCACCGCAAAACGCTTCACATAGGCCACCCCGTCCTTGCCGTCCGAATAGGCCATGTTGTAGATGGTGCGCTCGTCGTTGCGCTTGAACACCCCCACATGGATGATGTCCTCGCCCACAAACACCTTCTCGCCCACCTTCACCACCTTGAAGGTTCCGTTGCGGCGGAAAACCACGATATCGTCGATGTCGGAACACTCGCACACATACTCGTCCTTGCGCAGACCCGTACCCACAAAACCCTCGGCGCGGTTCACATAGAGCTTCTCGTTGGTGGCCGCCACCATATTGGCCTGAATGTTCTCGAAATTGCGGATTTCGGTCTTGCGTTCCCGTCCCGCACCGTATTTCTTCTTGATATTCTGAAAATAAGCGATAGCGTAGTCGGTGAGGTTCTCCAAATCGTAACGCACCTGCTTGAGCTCGCCCTCGATACCCTTTATTTTCTCGTCGGCCTTCTTGATGTCGAACTTGGAAATCTTGCGCACCGGCTTTTCCACCAAGCGCAACACATCTTCCGCCCCCACCTTCTTGCCGAGTTTCTTCTCAAACGGCACAAAAGCCTTCTGCATCGCCTTGAGCTGGTCTTCCCACTTGCTCGTGTCCTTTTCCAACAGACGGTAGATGCGCTCCTCGAAGAATATCTTTTCCAAGGACGTGCGGAACCACTCGTCCTGCAACTCGCCGATACGGATTTCCAACTCCTTCTTCAACAACTCCTGAGTGTTGAACGTCGATACGCGCAACATCTCGCCCACCCCCAAGAAGCAAGGCTTCTGCTCGGAAATCACACAGGCGTTGGGCGAAAGCGACAGCTCGCAGTCGGTGAAGGCATAGAGCGCGTCTATAGTGGTGTCGGGCGAAACGCCGGGTTGCAGATGCACTAAAATTTCGGCTTTCTCGGCCGTGTTGTCCTCCACCTTGCGGATTTTGATCTTGCCCTTCTCCCCCGCCTTCAAGATACTTTCTATCAACGAAGTGGTGGTGGTTCCGAAAGGAATTTCCTGAATCACGAGCGTCTTCTTGTCCACCACGCCGATTTTGGCGCGCACCCGCACCTTGCCCCCGCGCAGACCATCGTTATAGTTGGCCACGTCGATGCTGCCGCCCGTGGGGAAATCGGGAAAGAGTTCGAATTTCTGCCCCTTGAGCACCTTGATGGAAGCGTCGATGAGTTCGTTGAAATTGTGCGGCAGGATTTTGCAGGCCAAGCCCACGGCGATGCCCTCCACCCCTTGGAAAAGCAAAAGCGGAAACTTGACAGGAAGCGCCACCGGCTCGCGGTTGCGCCCGTCGTAGGAAGCCTTCCATTCGGTGGTCTTTTCGTTGAAGGCCACCTCGAGCGCGAAAGGCGAAAGACGCGCTTCTATATAACGGGGGGCGGCCGCCGAGTCGCCCGTAAGGATATTGCCCCAGTTTCCCTGACAGTCTATCAGAAGGTCTTTCTGCCCCAACTGCACCAAGGCATCGCCGATGGAGGCATCGCCGTGGGGGTGATATTTCATGGTGTTGCCCACCACATTGGCCACCTTGTTGAACCGGCCGTCGTCCAACTCGTGCATGGAGTGGAGAATACGCCTCTGCACGGGCTTGAGCCCGTCGGAAAGTTCGGGCACGGCGCGCTCCAGAATCACATACGACGCATAATCCAAAAACCAATTCTTGAACAGGCCGGGAATAGGAATGATCCTGCCTGCGTTTTCTTCGTTCGGTTCCAAATCTCTCTCCTTTCTTTAGGCTTTCTTCCTCAACAACAAAGTTTCGGCAAGGGCGGAAAGCAGTGCGAAAATAGCAAAAACTTTCCACAACTCCCTGCCCTCGCTCCGCGTTCCGTCTACCGAAACCCGCACATGGCGGAACGGTTTTGTCCAAGCGGCCAATTCCTCCGCCCCATGGCATTCCGGCTGCGACTCCCTGCGGTCGTAGTTGAACGAAAGGCTTTGCAGCGCGCGGTCGGGCTCTTCTCCGAGCGTGTAATTGCCCGCCTCGAGAATCTGTCCGTAGGTATACACCGCCACTTCGGCCCCCATGCGCCGCACCAAGGGAATCATCCGCTCCCGCCCGCCGTCCGCCTGCACGTAATAGCGCGTCTGCGGACTAAAATCGCCCCACAGGGCCGCCGGGTAGAACAAAGCCTCCTCGGTGCCCGTGGTCTCGTACAGACGGGGGCCCGAACCCTCCCACAACGCCATATTGAGGAAAGCCAGCACAAAACTGTAGTGAGAGCCGAAATCGGTTGTGCTTTCCGAGAGGGGTGATGAAAACAGATACACCATGCCCTTGTCGGGCGTGTAGACCCGCAGGAAATCCTGAGCAGGACGCACGGAAGCGGCGGAGAAGCTCATGAGGGCGGTATAAGGCGTATGCGGCGTTTCGGGCAGGTCGTAGCGGCCTTTCACCTGCGGCAGCAGCCGGGTTTCGGGCACCTGCGCCAAGGCCAAGGCAAATATAGGATGCGTGTGATTAAGGGAGCGAAGACGGATTTCGTCGGTGTGAAAGGCGCCGTAGCCGGACCCGATAAGTGTGGTAAGAAGTTCCTGCAAAGGCGCTTGCGAATTTTCCGAAGGTGCGGGAGGAAGCACCGCCAAACGCCCCCCACCCCGCACATGCCGCACCAAGGCGGCCACAAGCGCCGACGAAGGCTCGCGCACCTTGTCTAAAATCACGAGCCCCGAAGATGCCAGCGCGTCGAACGAAAGCCGGTGCACTTCCTGCGCCGTATAGACAAAGAGCGAATCGCCCGCGAAAAGTTTCCGCAGCGAGGTTTCGGCCTCGCCCTCGTAGATATGCAGGATACGGGGGGCGTCCTTTATATTAATACTAAAATATAGGCGGTTGTCAAACTCCACGGGATAGTCGGCGATTTCGACGTAACAGCCATACAAACCCTTTTCCTCCAAGCGGAAAGGAATCCGCATCTCCACCTCTTCCCCCGCCTTGAAATCCACGGGATAGACACCCGCCTGCCGCCCCTGCACATACACCCGCAAAGGCACCTGCAACTGTTCCCGGTCGGAGCGGTTGGTGAGCCGAATCCGCAGCCCCATGTCACGCCCCGCCTGCAACACAGGCATATCGAGCGAAAGGGAATCCATGCTCAGGTTGGCGTAGTCCACCCCCTGCACGGGCACGAACACAAAGCGGCCCGAACTGTCCTCCCGCAAGGCCTCCGCCCGCAACGCCAAGGTGGATTTCTGAAAATCGGAGATGCAATAGCAGAGCCTCGCCGTTTGCGCGACGGAGGCTTCCTCGCAGACCCGTTTCTGAAACGCGCGGATTTGGTCGAAACTCCGCGAAAGCGGGCTGTAATCTATGTCGCGCAAACGGCGCAAAGCCTCGTCTTGACTTATAAAACCGGTCTCGAAGCCCGAAAAATCGTTCGTAAAGAGATGTACGGGCCTATCGGGGGGCAGGTCTCGCAAAATTCTTTCGGCCTGCGTCTTCGCTTCCTCCAGAAGCACCGCCCCGCGCGAAGGCGCCTGCATGGAGAAGGAATTGTCCACATACACGCTCACGAGGCTCTGCGAAACGGGCGCCGTTCCCGCATTCTCGGGCAGGAAAGGACGCGCGAAAGCCAGCACCACACAGGCGATGGCGGCCATACGCGCCAGCATCACCGCAATTTCGCGCAGACGCGAACTGCGTTTCTTCTCCTGCTCGATTTGCTCCAGAAGCCGCACGTTGGAGAAATAAATCCGCTTGTAGCGCCGCAACCGCAACAGATGAATAATCGGCGGCACCGCCACGGCAAACAGGAACCAAAGTATTTCGGGATGGGCGAATCGCATAGGCAAATATTGAAAGCGTGGCAAAGATAAGATTTCCTCCCGCCTTTTTCGTACTTTTGAAGCGTAGAGCCTTTAAAGCGCGAACCTATGAACACTTTCGGCAAACTTCTCACCCTCACTTCCTTCGGCGAATCGCACGGCGAAGCCGTAGGCGGCGTACTCGACGGCTTCCCCGCCGGCATCCGCATCGACATGGATTTCCTGCAACGGGCGCTCTCCCATCGAAGCCCCATGCAACAGGCAGGAAGCGGACGCAAGGAACCCGACTTCGTGGAAATCCTTTCGGGCGTGTACGAGGGCGTGAGCTTAGGCTCGCCGATTGCGTTCCTCATCCGCAACCAAGACGCGCACAGCGGCGATTATGCGGCGCTGAAACATCTTTTCCGTCCCGCCCATGCCGACGACACCTATTTCCATAAATATGGCGTGAGGGCCGAGAGCGGGGGCGGACGGGCGTCGGCCCGTGAGA
>CAMWVZ010000003.1 GCA_947177845.1 uncultured Bacteroidales bacterium
CCCGTCATCACCCTCTCCCCCGCCCAGCAAAAGGCATTCGACACCATTAAGGAAGGACTGCAAGAAAAGAACGTCTGCCTTTTGCACGGCGTCACCTCGAGCGGCAAGACCGAAATCTACATCAAACTGATTCAGGAGGTGATGACGCAGGGCAAGCAGGCACTCTTCCTCTTGCCCGAGATTGCGCTTTCCACACAGATGATCAACCGCCTGCGCAAGTATTTCGGCGACAAGGTGGGGGTCTATCATTCCCGCTACAACGAAGCCGAGAAAGTGGAGATATGGCAGCAGACCGGAAAGCGCTATCAGGTGATTTTGGGTGCGCGCTCGGCGCTTTTCCTGCCTTACACGAATTTAGGCTTGGTGGTGGTGGACGAAGAACACGAAACTTCTTATAAACAGCAAGATCCCGCTCCCCGATATCAAGCCCGCGACGCAGCCATCTATCTGGCACATCTGCACGGCGCCAAGACCGTGTTGGGTTCCGCCACGCCCTCCCTCGAAAGTTATTACAACGCCCTTCACGGCAAATACGCCTTGGCCACGCTCTTCACGCGCTACAACGATGTGCGTCTGCCGCAGGTGTGGGTGGCCGACATGCGCGAGGAAAGGAAACGGAAAACCATACAGGGCAATAATTTTTCCTCGCTCTTGGTCGAAAAGATGCAGGCGGCTTTGCAGGCGGGCAAGCAAATCATTCTGTTTCAGAACCGAAGAGGCTTCTCGCATCGTCTGGAATGTGCCGACTGCGGCTATGTGCCCGCCTGCCCGCGTTGCGATGTCACGCTCACCTACCACAAATATCAGAATGTGTTGATGTGCCATTATTGCGGACACACCGAAACCGCGCCCCATGTGTGCCCGCAGTGCGGAGGCGCGCAGATGCGCCTGAAAGGTTTCGGCACCGAGCGTATCGAAGAAGACCTGAGCCTGCTCTTTCCCGAAGCCAAGGTGGCGCGCATGGACTTGGACAGCACGCGCGCCAAGGATTCCTACCGCCGCATCATCGAGGATTTCGAGCACCGCAAGACCGATATTCTGGTAGGCACGCAAATGGTTACCAAAGGCTTAGACTTCGACAATGTGGGGATTGTGGGCATTTTGGATGCCGACGGTTTGATTTCCTTTCCCGATTTCCGCGCCTACGAGCGCAGTTTTCATCTGATGACGCAGGTGAGCGGACGGGCGGGTCGCAAGGGCGGAGGCGGCGAGGTGGTGATTCAGACCCACAAGCCGGAATATTCCGTCATTCAGGAGGTGATGAATTCCGACTATGCCTCCATGTACACCACGCAGTTGCAGGATAGGCTCACCTTCAAATACCCGCCTTTTTATAGGCTCATTAGGTTGAGCGTGCGCCACAAGGACGAAAGATTGGTGGGGCAGGCTTCGGCCACTTTGGCGGAAAAGCTACGTATGAAGCTGGGCGAAAGGGTGTTGGGGCCGCAATTCCCTATGGTGAGCCGCATCAATCTCTATTATATCCGCGAAATATTAATAAAAATAGAGCGTTCATCCAAGAGTGAGGCCATGAAAAAGAGCGTATGGGATGTGTTGGACGATTTCTATGCCGATACGGCTTTCCGTGCGGTGCGGGTGGTGATAGACGTGGATCCTTGAGCGGGAAAACCGCTATTCCTCCACATAAAGATAAATATCCTCGTTCTGTTTTTTCATGAGGTAATTCTCCCGACCGTAGGTCTCCACAAAATCGCCGTCGTTCTTGAAGCGGGCGATTTCCTCCTCGTTGTGCTTGATTTCGCGTTGGTAGAACTCGCGCATCCGTTTCATCTCGCGGTTTTCGCGCCGCGCCCGTATCTGCGTGAAGAGGGTGTTGGGCGAAAGGAAGAAGAACCATGCCGCGAAAAACAGCAGAATCAGCACATAATTCCTCCCCCTCCAATTCCAGAAGCGGAGAATCCAAGTCTTTACCGTTTTTCCCGATGCATTCGCCATACCTGCAAATTTAGGCATTTTTCCTTTCGGAGTCCGCTATGCCGGCGAAAGCCAAAAGTTCCTCCACCAAGTCGCGGTTGTTGCTCAAACGGGGCACTTTGTGCTGCCCCCCCAATTTGTCCTTGGCTTCGAGCCAGCGCAGGAAGGTGCCTTGCGGCAGGGGGACGATTTGGGGCTGTTTCAGCATCAGATCGTTTGTCCGTTTGGCTTCGTAGTCGCTGTTCACCTCCTTCAGATGCTTGTCCAAAAGCAGGGCGAAAGCCTGCAAGTCGGCGGGTTCGGCAACGAATTCCACCAACCATTGGTGGCAGGCGCGGTTACGGTTGTCCAGGAAGACGGGCGCGGCGGTGTAGTCGCGTATCTCGATGCCTATTTCCGCGCAGGCGGCCGAGAGCGCCTTATCGGCGTTCTCCACAATCAGTTCTTCGCCGAAGGTATTGATGAAATGCCGGGTGCGGCCGCTTATCTTGAAACGATAGGGCTTTACGGAGGTAAACACCACCGTGTCGCCTATCAGATAACGCCACAGCCCCGCATTGCTGCTGATGGCCAGCGCATAGTTCCGCCCCACCTCCACATCTTCTATGCCCACGGCAAAAGGCTGTTCCTTGTCGGTTTCCTCCACCGGGACAAATTCGTAATAGATGCCGTAGTCGAGCATCAGGAGCATATCGGGCTGCGCCAGCGAATCCTGAATGCCGAAAAAGCCCTCCGAAGCGTTGTAGGTTTCCAGATAATTGAAAGGTTCGCCTATCAAGGCGTGGAACTGCGTACGGTAAGGGTCGAAACTTACGCCTCCGTGCACAAAAAGTTCCATGTTCGGCCACACCTCGCGCAAGGAGTTTTTCCCCGAAGCCTCCAAGGTCTTTTCCAAATAGAGCATCATCCACGAGGGAACCCCCAGGAAACCGCGCACATCGCGGTGCAGGGTGTCTTTCACCATGCCTTCCAGCTTCTCGTCCCAGTTGTGCAGCAAGGCGATTTCGCGACGCGGGGAGCGGCGGAAATACGTCCAGAAAGGAAGGTTGCAGGTGATGAGCGCCGACACATCGCCGCAGACGATGCCGGGCTGCGGGGTGGGGTGCAGGCTGCCGCCCAGCGACACATTCCGGCCGCAGAATACCCCGCTTTCGGGATGTTCGCGGATATAGAGCGCAAAAAGGTCTTTCCCGCCACGTATATGGCAGAGTTGAAGCGCCTCGCGGCTCACGGGAATATACTTGCTTTTGGAACGGGTGGTTCCCGATGATTTGGCGAAAGAAGTGATTTTTTCCGGCCAAAGCAGATAGTTTTCGCCCCGCATCAATCTTTCCACATAATCCTGCAAACCCTCGTAGGTGATAAGCGGCACTTTCCTGCGGAAATCTTCTTCCGTGCGGATGGAACCGAAACCGTAGCGCCTGCCGTATTCGGTGTCGGCCGCACGTTCCACCAGATAGCGGAGTTGGGCACGCTGTACCTCGCCCGCCGCACTCGAAAAGCGGTCTATCTTCTCGAGCCGTCCCTTCATCAACCTCAGATAGGCGTTGTTGAGCAAGCTGGCACCCATGACACGGAGATTTTATTTTTGCGCGAAACGGAGCAGGAACGCCGTCACGATACCGTAGAGGAAAATAGGCAGGAACGCCGCCGCCCATACCGGCATCACGGCCGAAACGGCAAAGGCCTGCGACATCTGTAGGAACAGAATGAACGTGAAGGCCAACGCAATGCCCAAGGCCAAGTTCTTGCCCATGCCGTTGCGGGTTTTGGCCGACGAAAGCGCAAAGCCCATCAAGGTGAGGATAATGGCCAAAAGCGGGTGCAGGAAACGTTGCAGCCTCTCGTAGCGGTAAATGGAAACCAACTCGCCGCCCCGTATCTTTTCCTGTCTGATAAGCTGGTTCAACTCGCGGTAGTTCTTCTCGCCCACCTTCACGAAATCGGCGGCGAAGTCGATGGGACGCACGGGAAAGTCCATTTCCTTGTAGCCTCCCCGCGAAAACTTCTCGCCATCGGGCATAAGAGTACGCTCCGTATAATCAATCAGTTTCCATACATTCCGCGACGAATCGAAACGAATGTTCTGCGCGTTGATCTTCGACACCAAGCGGTTTCCCTCAATCACCTCGCAAGAGAAACGATGCCCCATATCGGTGGAATTGTCGAAACTCTCCACATAATAATAGGTGGTGGAGTCGAACTGCAAGTGAATGTTGGTATGCGTGTTGTGATAGGGATTCTTCACATAGGTCCGCTCGAAGGCTATACGGGTCTTGTTCACGTCGGGAATCACGAAATTGGCCAGCACGAGATTGAGGCAGCCGATAAACACCGCGCAGATGATATAGGGCACCAACAGCCGCCGGTAGCTTATGCCCGAACAGAGAACGGGCAGTATCTCGGTGTTCTGCGCCATGCGGGTGGTGAAGAAAATCACCGAGATAAAGATGAACAGCGAACTGAACATATTGATGAAGTACGGAATGAAGTTGACGTAGTAATCGAAGATGATCGCCCGCATGGGTGCGTCCTTCTCGATGAACTTGTCTACTTTCTCCGATATGTCGAATACAATGACAACAATGATTATCAATGCAATGGATGCAAAGAACGATCCGAGGAACTTCCTGATGATATACCAGTCCAACTTACGCATCTTCTCTTTTCCGTTTTTGGTGAGAGGTACTTAGGGCGGCTTTCGCTCTGAAAAGATAGGTCTTCACCGTACCCATGGGAATTCCTGTCTTTTGGGCTATATCCTTATATTTCATGCCTTCGGTATAGCGCAGCACAAACACCGTCTTGTATTTTTCGGGCAGGGAGGCGGCCAATTCCCCGGCGTTGGGCAGAAAAAGCCGTTTGTGGGCTTCTTCCTTTTCTTCGGCGGGTCGGGTCCGCGCCCAGCCTTCCTGTTTTTTCTTCTGTTGCTTCTTGCGGCGGAAATGGTCGATGCAGGTGTTTTCGGCAATGGTGAAAATCCATGTGCTGAAAGCGTAGCGCGGGTTGAACGAATCGAAGTGATTGAAAGCCTTGGTATAAATCTCCTGCAACAAGTCCTGCGCCTCGGTTTCGTCGTTCACTTTTTTCAAAACGAATTGAAAAAGGGAGTCGTGATAGCGCTGCACCCATTCGGTAAACTTGTTCTCGTCCCGGCTCTTCATCAACGCCTGCGTTTTCTTCCCCAAAGGGCAACCTGCAAAAATAGCGATAAAATCGCATACAAGGGGAGCATGAACCAAAGGCTTCCGTAGCCCGACGACTTGGCCGCCTTCTGCATCACCACCGCCTGCGTGACAAACTTGCACAACCCGAGGAACACGAACACAAGCGCCCAAAGGGGCACGGCATCGAGCTGCACGGGCAGACACTTCAGCACAAAATACACGATACCGAGCACAAAGAACAATATGTAGAGATTGTTGAAGAAACGGTAGGCGCGTGTTTCGCGGCGGGGCGTGGTGTGCGAAGCGGCGAGGGTGTTGCGGAACCAACGTTCCTGACGCAGCACCTCGCGCAAGGTGAGGGTGCGGGTATATTTCACCCGCGATTCGGGCGAGGTCTGCACGTTCACCATACGCGGGGACGTGATGCGGTTGGCGAAACGGTCGAAGCCGCCGCAGTTCAAGGCGTAGCTGTCCGAGAAGCCCCGGTGTTCGAGAAAGAAATCCTTGCGGTAGGCAAGCAGGCACTGCCGCCCCGTAAAGGCTTTCTCTCCAATGGCAAAGCCGAGATATTGCAGGCTCTGTTCCAACATGCGGAACAGGGAATACGAGCAAAAACGTTTCTTGCGTTCGGTAAAAATGGCCTGTCCCACCACAACACGGGTTTCGGGCGTGAAAGCGGCCTGAATATGGTCGATGCAGTATTCCGAATCGGGACGGAATTCGGGATGCACCATAATGACATATTCGTTGTGCGCCGACTTGGTGCCTATGGAAAGCGAGAATTTCTGTTCGTCGAAAAAGTTGATGCTCTGATTGGTGTTGATGATGACGAGTTTGTCGTAGCGGCGCTCGAATTCCTTAAGCAACTGCGACACATCTTCGTCCGACTCTTCATACACCACCACCACTTCAAAGTCGGGATATTTCTGTTCGAGCCAGAAAAGCAGATTCTTCTTGAGCGCCTCGTATTCGTTCTTGCTCGAGAGCACCACCGAAACAGGGTGTTTTTCCTGCGTGGGGCGCGGCGGTTTATAGCGGTAGACCTTGGAATAGACCGTCAGGTAGAAACGGATGAGCATGGCCGCCGCCACCGCCATACAGGCCAACAAAGCCCATTCCAAAGGTTGAAGAGTATAATTTAGTTCCATAATCGGCACATCATCAAAACGTTTGCAGAAAACCGCCGCGCATCAGGAAGGCAAGCAGCTTTTCGGAAATCGCCATATTGTCTTTCTTGGTATAGCGTTTGGTGGTGAAAATCTGCGCGAGGTTGGGCAAACCGTTTTCTTCTAAAAGTTTTTTTGTAAGGTCGCTGTTATCCATTTGGTGATAGAGGTCGCGAATGTCCCCGTCGGATTCGGTGCGATATTTCTCCTCGTGTACCACGGCCTTGAGGGGCAGACGATCGGTGAGGGGAGGATTCTCGGCGGGATAGCCTAAGGTAATGGTGTTGATAGGTATCACGCCTTCGGGCATCTCCAATACCTGTGCGATTTCCTCGGCATTGTAGAGTGTGGTTCCCAAAAAGCACAATCCCAAACCGAAGGACTCGGCCGCCACGGCGATATTCTGCGCAAAGAGGGTGGAATCGATACACCCGCACACGAACCACAGAAAATTGTCGTACGATTTCTCGGCCTCATGGATGGCACACCAATGATGAAAGCGCTGCACATCGGCGGCAATGGTCAACACCACCGGTGCCTGCTTAATCATGGGCTGGTTGAAGTGCAGGGGCGAAAGTTTCTCCTTCATCTCCGCGCTTCGGGTCACCACCACGCTATACACTTGCATATTGCCCGTGTTGGAGGCGCGGATGCCGGCTTCCAGAATCTTGTCGAGAACATCCTGCGGAATGTCCTTGTCCTGATATTTTCGGATGCTCCTATGGCTCAAAAGCGTGTGGAGCGTGGGATTTTCCGTGTCCATGCTGTTAGAAACCTACGGCGTTCACTTCCACCACTTCGGGAACTTCGGAGCGGATAGCCACTTCCACACCTTGCTTCAAGGTCATCTGGGCGCGGGGACAGGTGCCGCAGGCGCCGTGCAGACGCACATTCACCACCATATCGTCGGTGAGTTCCTCGAAAGTAATGTCGCCGCCGTCCATTTGCAGGGCGGGACGCAGTCTCTCTTCAATAATCTTCTTTACCTTTTCGGCTACTTCTTGCTTATTCATGGTTGTCTGTTTTTTTACATTATCCAATTAGCAGGAACGGAGATTCGCCACCGTCCCGCCGAGTTTCATAAACGCCTCACCGATGAGGTTGCCGTTCTGCAACACCACCGGCATACCCGCGTCGCCGGCCAGCGCTGTGGCCTCGGTCATGGGAATCTGCGCGAGCAGGTTGAAGCCCGTTTCCTTCAAATAGGCTTCGAACTTATCCTTGCCGAAGATGTAGTATTTCTTTTCGGGCATGTCCTCGGGCACAAAATAGGCCATGTTCTCCACGATGCCCAAGATAGGCACCTTCACTTCGCGGAACATCTGCACCGCGCGGCGCACATCGGCCACGGCCACTTCCTGCGGGGTGGAAACCATCACCACACCGCTCAAAGGCAGCATCTGCACCAACGAGATATGAATGTCGCCCGTTCCCGGCGGCAAGTCCACCACCATATAATCTATTTCGTCCCAATACGTTTCGGTGAAAAGCTGCCGCAGGGCGTTCGAGGCCATGGGGCCGCGCCACAGCAGGCCTTTGTCGGGGTCTACGAAGAAACCTATCGACATGAGTTTGATGCCGTATTTCTCGAAAGGCAACAGAAGGGTCTGCCCATTCATCTCCACCCCTTGGGGCTGTTCGTTCTCGATGCCGAACATCGTGGGAATGGACGGACCGTAGATATCGGCGTCCACCAACGCCACCTTCTTGCCCTGTGCGGCCAGCGCCAGCGCGAGGTTGGCCGCCACGGTCGACTTGCCCACGCCGCCTTTTCCCGAAGCCACCGCAAGGATATGCCGCACCTTCTTCAACTGGCTCAAATCGGTTTGCGCCGGAGCGGATTTTTCGGAAGTGAGGTTGATTTCCACCTCGAAGTCGGGGGAGATATAGCGGGCGATAGCTTCGCGGCAACCGTCGCTCATCACTTTCTTGAGCGGACAGGCCGGAGTGGTGAGAACCAAGTCGAAAGCAATCGTCTTTCCTTTAATCACAATGTTGCGAATCATGTTCAGGCTCACCAAATCGTTGCCCAATTCGGGGTCCTGCACATGGCCGAGAGCGGCCTTTACATCTTCTATCGAGGGGTTCGCATTCATTTTTCTTCGATTTGATGAACCAAACGTTCAAAAATTTCGTCCAAGGTACCCGTGCCGCTCACCACATGATACTTGCCTTTCTTCTCGAAATAGCGCGCCACGGGGAGGGTTTTCTCTTCGTATTCCTTGAGCCGTTCCTCGAACACCGTTTCGTTGTCGTCGTTGCGGTGCGAGGTCTTTCCCCGGTTCACGATACGGGCGAGGAGTTCTTCGCGCGGCACGTCCAAACTCAATATGCCGAAGAAAGGCAGGTGCAGTTCGTCGAACAAGTCTTCGAGCAGGGCGGCTTGGGAAAGATTGCGCGGAAAACCGTCGAAAAGGATGCCTTTCTCGTGCGGATTTTCGGCAAGGGTCTTCCGGATGATACTCATTATCAATTCGTCGGAAACCAAGTGCCCAGCCGAGATTACTTCGTCTATTTTCTTGCCTAAATCCGAACCCGAGGCGATTTCCTTTCGCAACATATCGCCCGTGGAGATATGGAACAAGCCATATCGGGCAATCAGTTTTTCGGACTGCGTGCCCTTACCCGCCCCCGGAGGGCCGAAAAGTGCCATGTTCAGCATAGCCGTAAAGATTTATTCCTTAACGCTGTATAAACACGGAAGGTTGCGTCCGTAACCCTCGTAGTCGAAGCCGTAGCCCACCACGAATTCGTTGGGGATGAACTTGCCGATATAATCAATCTTGAAGTTCTTGGTGAATTTATCGGGCTTGAAAAGCAAGCTGCATATAGCGAGGCTTTTAGGCTTCTTATCCTTGAAAGTGTTCAACAAGTGGTCCATCGTGACGCCCGTGTCGACAATGTCTTCCACAATCACCACGTCTTCGTTCTCGATGCTTTCGTTGAGCCCGATGAGTTCGGAAACGGTGTTGGTGCTCTGCATACCTTGGTAACTGCTCACTTTAATGAGCGATACACGGCAGGGAAGGTCGATGTGTTTCATCAAATCGGCGCCAAACATAAAAGCCCCGTTCAACACAATGAGGAAGACGGGACTTTTGCCTGCGTAGTCCGAACTTATCTGTTCGCCCAGGCGGGCCACGATTTGCTGCAGTTCGTCGGCCGGAATATACGGCTTGAATTGCTTGTCTTTAAGCGTGACGGGTTGCATATTCATCTTTCAGCGTTTTTGCGGGAAGTTTCGTGAAAACGGCTTTCCCCTAAAACCGACAAACTTACTACTTTTTTTAGAGAAGTCCTACCCATTTCGATAGACCGCTTAAATTTAGTATCCTAGCTTCGCTGAGATACTTCGTCTCGGCAGAGCTAACTAAAATAAACTTTTAGTTGGCTCTGCGCTCGACTTTTTGTATCTTCGCAGTTTGCCCGATAGTGCAAATAGTAAATAATAAATAGTAAATAACATGGAATTGACCGATCAGGAGATTTTTCGCCGCCAGGCCAAGGAAACCCTCGAGCAGATGGGCATCAACCCCTATCCCGCTCCCACTTTCGAAGTAAACGTCACGGCAGCCGAAATTTTGGAGAAATTTCCGAAAGACAACACGCTCTTTCAAGAGGTGAGCATTGCAGGCCGTCTCATGAGCCGTCGCGTAATGGGCGCCGCCTCCTTCGCCGGCCTGCAGGACGACACGGGACGCATCCAGCTCTACATCAACCGTGACGAAATCTGCCCCGGCGAAGACAAGACCCTCTATAACACCGTTTTCAAGAAACTCAGCGATATAGGAGATATTGTAGGCGTTACAGGCTTCGTATTCATTACCAAAATGGGCGAGGTGAGCATTCACGTCAAGAGCTTCACGATGCTCAGCAAATCGCTCCGCCCCCTGCCCGTGGTAAAGGAAAAAGACGGCAAGACCTACGATGCCTTCACCGACCCCGAACAACGCTACCGTCAACGCTATGTGGACCTTATCGTAAATCCGCAGGTGCGCGAGACCTTTGTGAAACGCACCCTTCTGGTCAACACCATGCGTAACTTCTTGGCCGAAAAGGGCTATTTGGAGGTGGAAACCCCCATTCTGCAACCCCTCTACGGAGGTGCCGCCGCCCGTCCTTTCAAGACACATCACAACACCTTGGATACCACGCTCTACCTGCGTATCGCCGACGAGCTCTATCTCAAACGCCTTATCGTGGGCGGCTACAAAGGCGTGTTCGAATTCTCCAAAGACTTCCGCAACGAAGGCATGGACCGCTTCCATAATCCCGAGTTCACCCAAATGGAACTCTATGTGGCCTATAAAGACTACGAATGGATGATGAACTTGGTGGAGGAAATGGTGGAGAAGGTGGCCTTGGCCCTGCACGGCAGCACGCAGGTGAAAGTAGGGGAGAATGTGATTGATTTCAAGCGTCCTTGGAAACGCTATACGATGTTCGAGGCTATCGAACATTTCACGGGCATAGACGTGTCGCAAATGGACGAAGACGCTTTGCGCAAGACGGCCAAGTCGTTGGGTGTGGAAGTAGACGACTCCATGGGCAAGGGCAAGCTGGTGGACGAGATTTTCGGCGAAACCTGCGAATCGAAACTCATTCAGCCCACCTTTATCTACGACTACCCCGTGGAAATGTCGCCCCTCACCAAGAAACACCGCAGCAAGCCCGGCCTCACCGAGCGCTTCGAGGCCATGTGCAACGGCAAGGAACTCTGCAACGCCTATTCCGAGCTCAACGACCCTATCGACCAGCGCGAACGCTTCGAGGCACAGCTCGAGTTGGGCAAACGCGGCGACGAGGAAAGCATGGTGCTGGACGAAGATTTCCTCCGCGCCTTGGAATTCGGTATGCCTCCCACTGCGGGCTTGGGCATCGGTATCGACCGCTTGAGCATGATTATGACCGATTCGAAATCCATTCAAGACGTTTTGTTCTTCCCGCAGATGAAGCCGGAGAAAAAGGCCGAGGATACCCCGGCCGGCAATCCGGAAAATCCCGTCAACGCCTAAGTTTTCGCTTGCGCTATGGACAAAAGGAAGGTTGAATTCTTCGTTCCCTGCTGTATCGACCAGCTCTATCCGCAGACGGCTTTCAACGCCATCAAGGTGTTGGAGCATCTGGGGGTGGAGGTGAACTACCGCCCCGAGCCGATTTGTTGCGGGCAGACCGCCTTCAAGAACGGTTATTGGGACGAGGCGAAGGAGATAGGCGAGAAGTTCATCGAGGCGTTTTCTTCGTCGCTTCCGATAGTCTGCCCGTCGGCCTCGTGCGTGGGATACCTCAGAAATCACTGTCAGAACCTGTTTCACAATACGGGGCTGCACTTGGAATACCGCAATCTTAAGAACCGTATCTATGAATTCACCGACTATATCGTCAACGAATTGCGGGTGGTGAAAGTAGGGTCGAAATTCGAACACAAGGTAACGTATCACGATTCGTGTGCGGCCCTGCGCGAATACGGCCTTTCGGAAGAACCGCGCCTGCTGCTCAAGAACGTGGAAGGGCTCGAGTTGATAGAAATGGACAAGACCGACCAATGCTGCGGCTTCGGCGGCATGTTCAGCATGGGCTTCGAACCGATTTCGGTGGCCATGACGCGGCAGAAACTCAACAATGCCTTGGCCACGCAGGCGGAGTATATCGTTTCTACCGACTCCACATGCTTGGGCAATATGGAGGCGTATATCAAGAAGCAGAAACTCAATATAGGTTGTATTCATATCGCCGATGTGCTGGCGGCGGGTTTGTAGGTTATGAGCGAAGTGATAAAACACGAATGCGGACTTGCCTTTCTGCGCTTGCGGAAACCCTCGGCCTACTATGCGGAGAAGTACGGGGAGAGGTTCTTCGGCCTTGTGCGCATGTATGCGTTGATGACGAAAATGCGCAACAGAGGGCAGGACGGAGCGGGGCTGGCGTATAGGAGTTTCGGAGAAGGAGCCGTTTCGCGGACGGAGGTATTGAAATATCCTTCGGCTACGGCGGTGGACGATATTTTCGCGCAGGCTTGCGGAGCGAACGGCCCGCAGTTGGAGGGAGAATTATTCTTGGGACATCTTCGTTACGGCACATTCGGCACCAATCATCCCGAAAACCTGCACCCCTTGGTGCACGAAGGCGCCTGCGCGGAACAGAGCCTGATGATGGCGGGCAACTTCAACCTTACCAATATCGATTTTTTAGTGGAGGAACTGCGGCGCTCGGGTGTGGAGATACAGGAAGACGACCATCGGGGAGATACCCGTATCGTGTTGGAACTCACCGCCCGCGCCCTCGAAAATAGAGAAGGCTCCCTGCGGGAAGCCATAGCCGCGGCAGCCGGGAAATGGGACGGCGGTTTTGTGTTCGGCGGTCTTACGGGCGCGGGCGAAGGCTTTGTGTTGCGCGATGCCTGCGGCATCCGCCCCGCCTACTATTATATGGATGATGAAATTGTGGTGGCCGCTTCCGAAAGACCTGTGATACAAACGGTTTTTGACGTGCCTTTCGAAAAGGTGCGCGAACTGAAACCCGGGCATATCCTCTGCGTGCACTCCAACGGAGAGGCGGAGGAAACCCCTTGTCTGCCCGCCGCCAACGAGGTGCGGGCCTGTTCTTTCGAACATATCTATTTCTCGCGTGCCACCGATGCGCAAATCTACCGCGAACGCAAGCGCTTGGGGGCGCTTTTGGCGCCCGCTGTGGAAAAGATTGTGGGCGGCGATTTCGGGAATACGATTTTCACGCCCGTTCCCCATACCGCGCAAGTGGCTTTTCTCGGGCTGTGCGATGCGCTTTCCTCCCGTCCGCGCATGGAGCAGCTTATATGGAAAGACGCCGAAAGACGCGCCTTCATCACCGACGAAAACCAACGCCACGGCCGGGGAAGCCATATGTATGATGTGGTGTACGGACAAGTGCGCGAAGGGCGCGACACGCTTGTGCTGGTAGACGATTCGATTGTGCGCGGCACCACGCTCCGCGAAAATATACTGCGTCTGATAGACCGTCTGCACCCGAAAAAAATCGTGGTGGTTTCCACCGCCCCGCAAATCCGCTATCCCGATTGTTACGGCTTCGATATGGCGAAATTAGGCGAATTGGTGGCTTTCGAGGCCGCTGTTTCCCTGCTTAGAGAAAGAGGGCGAGAAGATGTGTTGACGCAGATCTACGAAGCCTGCCGCAAGGAGTTGGAAAAACCTGTGGCCGAGATGCGCAACTGCGTTCGTGCGGTTTACGAACCTTTTTCGGAAGAGGAGATTTCTTCGCGCGTGGCACTTCTGTTGCGGGGCGAGAGCGTGAAAACCGAAGTGGAGGTGCTTTATCAGACCGTGGAGAACCTGCACGAAGCCTGCCCCGAAAACACGGGCGACTGGTATTTCACGGGGCGTTATCCCACCTCGGGCGGCAACCGCACCGTTTGTCGGGCTTTTGTGAACTATATGGAAAATAAAAATATTAGAGCATATTAATATGAAGAACATTTTGATTACAGGAGGCGCCGGATTCATCGGCTCGCATTTGGTTCGTCATTGGGTGAAGAAATATCCCGATACCCGTGTGGTGAACCTCGACAAACTCACCTATGCCGGCAATTTGGAAAACCTCAAGGATGTGGAGAACGCGCCCAATTATGTTTTCGAGAAAGGCGATATCGTGGACGAAAAACGCGTGGCGGAACTTTTCGAGAAATACCGTTTCGACGGCGTGATACACTTGGCCGCCGAATCGCATGTAGACCGTTCGATATCCAACCCCATGGAGTTCATACGCACCAATATCGTGGGCACCGTCACCCTGCTCAACGCCGCCCGCGCCGCATGGAAAGACAATTTCGACGGCAAGCTGTTCTATCATGTCAGCACCGACGAAGTGTACGGCTCCTTGGGCAAAGACGGCTTCTTCTCCGAAACCACACGCTATGATCCGCGCAGCCCGTATTCGGCTTCCAAAGCCTCGTCCGACCACTTGGTGCGCGCCTATTTCCACACCTACGGCCTGCCCGTGGTGCTTTCCAACTGCTCCAATAACTACGGCGGCTATCAATTCCCCGAAAAACTCATTCCCCTTGTCATCAACAACATACGGAACCATAAACCGCTTCCTATCTACGGCAAGGGCGAGAATGTGCGCGACTGGCTCTTTGTGGAAGACCATGTTTCGGCCATCGACCTCATTTTCCATAAGGGCAGGAAAGGGGAAACCTATAACGTGGGCGGTCACAACGAAAAGCAGAATATCTTTTTGGTGAAGCTCCTGTGTTCGATTGTAGACAGGAAGTTGGGACGCCCCGAGGGCGAAGCCGAGAAGCTCATCACCTATGTGCAAGACCGCGCCGGCCACGATTTGCGTTATGCCATCGATTCATCGAAATTGGTGAATGAATTGGGCTGGAAACCCTCCGTAACCTTCGAACAGGGTATGGAACTTACCGTAGACTGGTATCTGAACCACGAGGAATGGTTGCGCAACGTCACCTCGGGCGACTATCAGAAATACTACGAAAAGCAGTATAAGATTAACGCATAGCATCGACGATGCTGCCGTCCTTCATGCGGATGGTGCGGTCGGAATCGGCGGCCAGATCGGGGTTATGCGTCACGATAACAAAGGTCTGGCCGAATTCCTTTCGCAAATCGAAGAAGAGATTGTGAAGGGCGAGCGCGTTTTCGGTGTCGAGATTGCCCGAAGGTTCGTCGGCGAAAATCACTTTGGGGTCGTTCACCAACGCCCGCGCCACGGCCACCCTTTGCTGTTCGCCTCCCGACAGTTCGCCGGGCTTGTGTTCCCTGCGGTCGGCCAATCCTAAGAAATCCAAAAGTTCGGTCGCTTTTTTGCGTGCCTGTCCTTTGGGGCACTTGGCAATCAAGGCAGGAATCATCACATTTTCCAAAGCCGTGAATTCGGGCAGAAGATGATGAAACTGAAAGATGAAACCGATTTCCCGATTGCGGAAACGGGCCAACTCTTTCGGTTTGAGCGAGAAAATATCCACCCCGTCTATAAAGACCTTGCCGCTGTCGGGTCTTTCCAAACTTCCCATAATTTGCAGAAGCGTGGTTTTCCCCGCGCCCGAAGCCCCCACGATGCTCGCCACCGTGCCTTTGTCTATATGCAGGTCGATGCCTTTGAGCACTTGCAGGTTCTCGTATGTTTTGCGAATGTCGTCCACCCGGATCATAAGTCGGAAATTTGAGGTAAAAGTAACTTTTTTTTCGTACTTTGGCAGGTTTTAAAGAGAGGAATTATGGAAGACTTTGTGGTATCGGCACGTAAGTACCGCCCCGACACTTTCGGCACGGTTATCGGCCAGAAAGCCATTACCGAAACGCTCAAGAACTCGATACGCAACGGGCATCTGGCGCAATCGTTCCTGTTTTGCGGGCCCCGGGGTGTGGGCAAGACCACCTGCGCCCGTATCTTGGCACGCACCATCAACTGCACCAACCCCGGTCCCGATATGGAGCCCTGCGGCGAATGCGATTCCTGCAAGGGTTTTCTTCACAACGCCTCCCAAAATATCTACGAACTCGACGCGGCTTCCAACCGCAACGTGGAGGCCATGCGCGCCTTGGTGGAGCAGGTGCGGATTCCGCCGCAAGTGGGTAAGTATAAGGTGTATATCATCGACGAAGTGCATATGCTCACTTCCGAGGCCTTCAACGCTTTCCTCAAAACGCTCGAAGAACCGCCCGCCTACGCCAAATTCATTCTCGCCACCACCGAGAAGAACAAGATTATCCCCACCATTCTGAGCCGCTGTCAGATTTTCGACTTCAAGCGCATCACCATCGACGATATGGTGGAGCACCTCAAGCATATATGCGAGAAAGAGAATATCGCATTCGAGGAAGAGGCCTTGCGCGTGGTGGCGCAGAAAGCCGACGGCGGTTTGCGCGACGCCCTGTCGATGTTCGATCAGATTGTGAGCTTTTCGGGCAACAGCATCACCTACAAGCAGACCATTTCCATGCTCAACATCCTCGACTACGAAACCTATTTCGAGATGTTCGGCTATTTCCTGCAGGGCAATGTGCCGGGGGCGCTGAACCTGTTCAATCAGGTGTTGGAGAATGGTTTTGACGGACAGACGTTTGTGGGGGGATTGAGCCGGCATTTGCGTTCGTTGTTGATGATGAAGGAAACGCAGACCGAGGCGCTGGTGGAGAGTTCGCCCCGTTTGCGGCAACGTTACAAGGAGCAGAGCGAAGCATGTTCGTTGGTGCAGTTGCTTTCGGCCTTGGAATATGGCAATCAGTGCGATTTGCAGTATCGCAACAGCAACCACAAGCGTTTGTTGGTGGAAATTCTGTTGTTGCAGATGGTGAGGATTTTTAAGGCCGAGGCTTTGCAGGCGAAGGGTGGGGAGGCCCGTGGCGCGGGCGTGGGGGAGTTGCCTGAGGCGGCTGTTTCTCTGGTTCAGTCGCAAGTGTCGTCGCCCGCTCCGAAGCCGCAGCCTGTGTCGCAAGCGAAGCCCGCTGAGGCTCCTGCGCAGCCCGTATCTCAGCCTATTGCTCCGTCGCCGGCTCCGTCTGTGCAACCTCAAGTTCAGCAACCTGCTGCACCGTCGCCGGATCCGCAGCCCGTTGCATCTCCGTCGCAGCCTACACCACAGCCCGCCCCGTCTCAACCCGCTCCGCAGGGAAAGCCCTTCCGAAGCGCCACCTCCCTGCAAGGCCTTTCGGCACAGACGCAGGCGAAGAACGCCGCCCCCCAAGAAACCCAGTCCTCGGCACAGCCCGACAAGGACTTCAGTCAATTCGCCTTGGATCAGCAATGGAAAATCTATATCGAGAGCATTCAAACCGCCCAACCCGGCTTGGCCAACATCCTCTCGATGTCCCAACCCGTTTTGGAAAAGGATTATGCCGTGGAACTGACGGTAGCCAACAGCTACGCTGCCGAAACGTTGACGCAGGGGCAGAAGAACATCTTGGATTTTCTACGCGGCAAGTTGCAGAACCGCGCCATACATTTTGTTGTGAAAGTGGATGAGAGCCTCAAGCCCGACACCCCGATTTACACCCCGCAGGAGAAATACCAGAAAATGGTGGAGAACAATCCCGAACTCCAAAACCTCCGCGACACCCTCCACCTCGGCATAGAATTGTAAGCGTTTATGAAGAAGATACTTGCACTCGCGGTCATCACACTGAATTCTGTCGGCGCGGTCTTTGCCCAGCAGGGCGATACGCCCGAAGGCACTTACCGCCTTACCCGCAACGGCTACGAGGTATTCACTATCGTAAGCGCCGACAAGTCGTTTCAGCCCGCCTCCCTGTATTACGGAGAGAATGATGCCGACAAAGCCAAGGTGGATGCCAAGGCTCCGGACGGCAAGGTTCCCACGGCCATGAATTGTTTTGTAGTCAAGACGCCCGACGGATACCTGATGTTCGACACCGGCCTGCCCACCTCCAAGGGCGGCAAGACGCTTGAACGCTTGGAAACCTTGAAAATCAAGGCCGAAGATATACAGGCGATATATCTCACGCACAGTCATTTCGACCATATCGGCGGCCTGTTGGACGACGCAGGAAAGGCCGTCTATCCGAATGCCTCCCTCTATATTCCCGCCGCCGAACTGGTCTTTCTCAAGGAAACTATGGCCGATGCCGCCCGACAGATGGAAAACGCCTACCAAGAGCGTTTCGTAGCCTTTGAAGCGGGGGAGATACTTCCCCACAACGTCCTGCCGATTTCCGCGAAAGGCCACACGCCCGGCCACACCGCCTATCAACTCGGCAATCTGCTTTTTGTGGGCGACCTGATGCACGGAATAGCCCTGCAACTGCCCGATCCCACCATCTGCGCCCGCTACGACGCCAACCGCCCCCAAGCCATCGCCACCCGCACCCTCATTCTCCGCTACGCCACCGCCCACTCCCTGATTGTTCTCGGCGCCCATGTGCCACAGAATGGCGTGGTGTTTTGAGAGGAGGCGCACTCGGGTGGGTTGACCATTGACACGATTTCTGCAACTTAATTTATCTCGAATATCTGCAATTATTCAGTATAATTGCCTATTTTTGTGTACTAAAGAAAGGCTTAGCATAAAGCTGTGCCTTTCCGAGTTTGGAAGCGTTGTTTGAGAGATAGCAATGATTCTCCAAATGAATATGAAAGAATTGATAAATAGATTATAAAAATGAAAGAAGCATTGTTAGGCATCGCAGGAGTCATTTTTGGAGGAGGTATGATAGGGCAACTTGTCATATTTTTTACTAAAAGACGTGATGAAAAGAATACGGCATTAAACGAATTGTTGAGCAGTCTTATTAAACGTATCTGCAATGTTCAAAAGACGATAAATGATATAATAGAGAAAATAGAAGATGCAAATAATCAGCTAAAGAGTTTTCTTCTGCGTCAAATAGAACTTTTAGAAGCGGAAAATAATAAGGAGAAGGCTTTGTCTGAGGAATTATCGGCACTCTACGCTAATCCTGAAAATAAAGATATCTGTGAGAAATGTATTGAGATACGCAAACGCTATCCACCCATGGATATCGAAGCAAATAAAGCAGAAAGAGAAAGCTTTGAACAAAAAATATTTAGTGATACAAATGCATATATCAAAGATCAAATAAAGGATCTTGACATATTTCCGAATCTTTCTTCAGATTTTTTATGTCTTAAGAAATCCATTAGAAGGCAATTATCACGATTGACAGCTAAATATCAAAAAGTGTATTATAAATTGAAGCATAAACATTTAAAGAATGACATAGAAACCCAATTGCATTCAGATGTAGATAACGATTTGTTTGAATTGCTTGGGCTTTCAGAGCAGATGAAAGATGTAATTTCCAATTATATAAAACATTAAGTCATGCCTACACTGACTTGGATAGGAAAAGATAAGGTTGTCAATCATCATCACGATGTGCCGTATCGGGTGCTGGAACACAAGTACGGATTTCGGACGGAAGATGAGGGCGACCGCACGCCAACGAACAGCGGAAACAAAATCATACACGGCGACAATTTGGAGGTGCTGAAATCGTTGTTGCCGGAGTACGAAGGGCGCGTGAAGTGCGTCTATATCGATCCGCCATACAATACGGGCAATGAGAAGTGGGTTTATAACGACAATGTGAATGACCCTAAAATTAAGAAGTGGTTAGGTGAGGTTGGCAAGCAAGGTGAAGATTTGAGCCGTCATGATAAATGGCTTTGTATGATGTATCCGCGTCTGAAACTGTTGCAGAAGTTATTGGCAGAGGATGGTGCTATTTTTATTTCGATTGACGATAACGAACTCGCCAACTTGAAACTGCTTTGCGATGAGATTTTTGGAGTGAATAATTTTATCGGGCAATGGCATTGGTTTAAATCCGCAACACCACCTAATCTTTCTTACAAAATCAAAAAGAACATAGAGTATGTCCTTTGCTACGAAAAGCAAAAAAGTAGCACCAAATATAGAGGGGTTAAAAAGATTAGTGGTAGCGATGATCCTATGACAAAACCCCAAAATCCATTGAAGATCTTAAGATTTCCAATAGGAAGTATTCATGTTAAGGGAGTGGATGGGATTATTCCCGCTGGTATATATGGAACAGACAAGTTTCCCAATAGACTGTTAAATGATTTGATTGTAGCGAATGGAGTAAATGCAAATGAAGTTGAATTCGAGAATAAATTTATATGGCTACAAGAGAAGTTGGAATACGAACTTGCACAAAATACGGTCATAAATTGCTCGAAAAGACTTGTTTTATCTTATAAAAAACAAGAATATGATCCTGAGGTTCCCCCCAATTTAATAGATTCAGAAGTTGGTGTCAATACGACGGAAGAAGCGGGGAAAGATTTAGCTACCATATTCGATGGGAAAAAGGTATTTGACTATCCCAAAGATGTTTCGTTAATCGAATATATCATAAACTTTTTGTGTGGCCCCGATGATATTATTCTCGACTCCTTTGCAGGTTCGGGAACGACAGCCCATGCGGTATTGAACTTGAACAAGAAAGATGGTGGCAACCGCAAGTTTATCCTTATGGAAATGAATGATTACGCCGAAAACATTATCGCCGAGCGTGTACGTCGGGTTATGAAGGGTTACGGCGAGGGTAAAAATGCAACGGCAGGAACGGGCGGAGAATTCGACTATTACGAATTGGGTGAACCATTGTTTGATAAGGAGGGTAATTTGAATGAGAATATAGAGGAGGAACGAATCCGGGAGTATATTTACTACACCGAAACACGGCAACATTTGGAGCGTAAACGTTCAGATAAGAACAAATATCTGCTGGACAAATACAATGAAACGGGTTATTACTTCTATTACGAAAGGAGTAAACTAACAACCTTGAGTATGGATACGCTTGATGTTATTACGGAAGAAGCGGAACAATATGTTGTTTATGCGGATGTTTGCACGCTTCCGGAGGAATTTATGCTCACACATAACATTATTTTTAAAAAGATTCCACGCGATATAAAAAGATTTTAAGCCATGGAACTTAAGCCTTATCAACGTGAAGTGATTTCGGATCTCGATTGTTTTATGGAGCAGTTGAGTAAAGACCGGTATTTGCATACGGCGTTTAGCAATTATTGGGCACGAAAGGGTATATCGTTGGCTTCGTCCACGCATAGATATTTGCGTCCATACGACAATAGCGTAAAGAATGTTCCACATGTTACGATAAAAGTGCCTACGGCGGGAGGCAAGACCTTCATTGCTTGTAATGCCTTGCGCACGATTTTTGATAAGATGCCATCCTCAAGCCCTAAGGTGGTGGCATGGTTTGTTCCTTCAGATACTATCTTGAAGCAGACCTATAAGAACCTGAGCAATCCATTACATCCTTATCGACAGAAAATAGATAGTCATTTCGGACATGCTGTACAGGTGGTCGATAAGGAGGCAGCGCTTAACGGACAAGGAATAAAACCGGCAGAAATAGCGGAGAATCTCACTATTTTTGTGTTGAGTGTACAGTCTTTCGCCTCTAATCGCAAGGATAGGAGGAGTTATCTGGAAAATGAGAATTTGGCGGAATACGCGCAATTGCAGGGCAATTCGGAACGTGTGGTGGAGGGCGCGGATGAGACCGCTTTGATTCAGGTGCTGTCGTTGCTGAATCCGGTTGTAATTATCGACGAAAGCCATAATTTTGAAGCGGCCTTGCGGGTGGAAATGTTACAGGATATAAATCCGCGGTTTATTCTTGACTTGACGGCGACACCGCGTAATAAAAGCAATATCATCAGTTTTGTAGATGCCATCAAGTTGAAGAAAGAAAACATGGTGAAATTGCCCGTGATTGTTTATAATCACCGTTCACGCGAAGAGGTTGTTTCCAGTGCTATCCAATTACAAAAAAGTCTGGAAGAAAAGGCAAAACAACAAGAGGCAACGGGTGGGCGATATATCCGGCCTATCGTTTTGTTTCAAGCGGAGTCCAATACAAGCGATGAAAAAGTTACATTCGATAAACTTAAAGACAATCTTATCAAGATAGGTATTCCCGAATCGCAAATTAAGATTAAGACTGCGGATAGAGATGAAATAAAGCATCTTGATTTGATGGATAGGGATTGTCCGGTTCGTTATATCATTACCGTCAACGCCTTAAAAGAAGGTTGGGATTGCCCGTTTGCTTATATCCTTGCCTCCTTAGCGAACAAATCTTCGCGGGTTGATGTGGAACAGATATTAGGGCGAGTATTGAGACAGCCTTATGCGGCCAAACAGCAGGATGAATTATTGAACCTGTCGTATGTGTTCACTTCTTCATCGAATTTTCGGGAAACGATAGACAACATCATAGAAGGTCTGAATCGGGCGGGCTTTAGCAAACGCGACTACCGGGCTCAGGAAAGTATTCCCAGTTTCATTCCCAATGTAAGCACGCCGACTCAACCAACATTACCGATAGAACCCCAACCGGAGCCTACGCCAACGGAAGTGGCTGAAGATGAAATAGATGCCAATGCTGTTAAAGAGATGGTTGGCACAGAAAACAAACAAGTATCATCCTTAACGGCTTTCGCACAGAAAGAAAGTGAAGATTTTAACAAAAACATAGAAGCATTCGAGCAACAGCCGAATCAACTTCCTTCGGATATAAAAGATATGGTATCAGATTATCGCATTAAGGAACGTTTTAGAGAAGAAGCCTCTGCCATGAGGTTACCGATGTTTTCCAAAAAGGTAAAACGCTCTGCTTTTTGGGAAGACGAACAGCCGTATATACGTTTGGACAAAACGATGCTTGCAGAGGGTTTAGAACTTGACAAGCAGGATCATAATGTGGATTTCACACGAGTAGATACGGAAGCGGTTGCACTTGACATTCAAAAGGAAGGAGATGATAATCGTCCGGTGCGTATGGATATGAAAGCGGAACATGTGGCGTATTTTAAAAAGCATTTTGACTCTTTGGCACCGGAAGCTCAAAAGAACATGTTGGTAGATATTGTAGTGGCAAATTTGGGCAAGAGTGATCTTGTGTCCCAAAAGCAGATAAAACAATATATAAATGATGTGGTTAAGGGTTTTAGCGCTTCACAAATCGCAGATTTATACGCAACAGAAACTCAAACAATAGCCGCATTCAGACATAAGATAAACACACTTTTGGCAATTCATCAAAAGATGAACTTTAAAAAGTTACTTGATATTGGTGAAATCAAGTGCTCTACGGATTGGTATGTGTTTCCAGAAAGCATAAGTCCGATAAAAACACTGCAAGGGCTAACCAAAGGCTTATATGAAGAGGAAGGGGATGTAAACGATTTTGAATATAAAGTAATAAATGCGGTCTCTGCTCTTGATAGTGTGTTGTTTTGGCATCGCAATCTGGAACGTGGTATAGGATTTTATATAAATGGTTATATCAACCACTACCCTGACTTTATAGTCCGTATGAAGAGCGGAAAGACGATATTGATTGAAGCAAAGGGCGATGACAGAGACAATTCGGATAGTCAGGCTAAGATTGACTTGGGCAGAACGTGGGCAAGTAAAGCCGGTGACCAGTATCGCTATTTCATGGTCTTTGACAAGCAGCAAATGGAAGGCGCGATAACTGTCAAGGAACTGATAGCGCGATTAACCAATATGTAAACATTAGAGGTATGGAATCTGAGAACAAGGACAAATTGAGATATTGGTGGAAGGTAATACGTATCGCTATTGCTTTATTAGCGACATGGTGGTGTTTTAGAGCGCCTTGGGAGTCTTTAATGGAGAGTTGGTTTATTAACCCATTGTTATCAGGATTTTCTCGTGATTGGTGGGCAACTATTATCGTTGCCGTTTTAGCAGGATTGACTATATGGGGTATGGTTCGTTGTCGGAAAAATGGTTTTTGTTTCAGTGCGCAATGGGTTGGTAGTTCTATTGCGGTATTGATAATATGGCTGGCTTATAGGTTTATTTTGGGGGATGACACCATTTTTGTTTTTTATCCGGTTGAGGGTTTGGGGCAGCTATATTATGTAGATTTAATTGCTGTTCTGTGTCTTTTTTGCATCACCACCCGATTGATAAAACCGAAAAAGATGCAGAATGAGGAAGAAACGAAAGGTTTTATCAAAGATGAGCCGATAGAAGAGTGGGATGAAGATACCTTGCAAAGAGGGGTGAAGGCGAAAGATTTAGTGGTGCGATTGCTAAATACCAAAGTTGATAATGCAGCATTTACATTGGGCATAGTCGCGTCTTGGGGCGAAGGCAAGACATCTTTCATGCAATTGATGGCTCGATCTTTGATGGAGGAACATAAGGATAAAGTTATTATCGTGAAGTTTAACCCGTGGTTATATGGGAAAGAGGTTAATCTATTACATGTCTTTTTTGATGAATTGCGTCGAAAAATTGCACCTTGGAATAGGGAACTTTCCATGGATTTAAGGCATTATGCAAATGCACTCTCAAAGGTGGATACCCATTGGGGACAGGTGGCTTCGGCATTGAAAGATGGATTCTCTTCTAAGAACATAAATGAACAATGGAAAGATATAAGTGAACAAATTAAAAGGATTCAGAAGAAAATAGTGGTCTTTGTCGATGATATAGACCGTTTGGAGGGGGAAGAAATGGCCGAAGTGTTTCAGCTGATACGGAATGCCTCAAATTTCCCACATATGTACTTTGTTGTGGGGTACGATAAGAAATATGTGGTTGATACATTGCAAGGTGTTTATGGTTGTCATAAGTTGAGATATACTGAGAAAATTTTGCAGGAAGAATATGTGCTGCCGAGAATCACAAGTGATCAAATGAATGCTTTATTGACTCAGTTGATGGGAACTCTATTGGAAGGAGCGGACAAGCAGGATGCAGAAGATTTTATAAAAGGTGAATATCTAAATAAAATAAACTTCTTATCATATCTATTGAATTATCGTGATGTGAAACGATTCTACAATACAATAAGTGTTTATTATAAAAAATTGCAAGGAAATGTGGATATACAAAATCTGCTTGTGTATAGTCTATTAGGAATACGGTATCCATTACTTCGCAAGTTTATTGAGGATAAACGGGAATTAGTATTATGTCCTTTTTATGGCAAATTAGTTTGGTATGATGAAAAAAGAAAGAGGCAAGAGCGTTTTCGTCATTATCTAAAAGGGGAGCATCCTTTGGGTTTGCATACATATATTGCAAAAGAAGAAAATCAAAAAGAGTTGGGTTTTGAGGAGAAAGATTTGCTATTGATAAAAGATCTCCTAGATGCATTATGGGATGAAAATTGCAGTAAGCGTCCTTTCGGTATCAATAATCCTGCGGCTATCAATCGGTATTTTTTACAATCTTTATCGGAAAGTGACATCTCAAGCCAAGAGATGGATTGTTTTTGGCAACTTTCATGGGATAAAATGCAACCTATTCTGCAAGAATGGGTAAAAAACAAAAAAAGGTCTCTAGTTAATTGGTTTGTGTCTATTCCCGCAAATAGTGAAAATGCTAAAATAAAAACAATGCTACGAATAATGTTTTATTCTAATAGTATTGTCGAGCAGAGAGATATTTGGAGACCTGTTTTGGTTTTTGATTCAGCCGTGATTGAGCGTTTGATAAAAGCGCTTAGCTATGTCTCTAATCCCTGGCAGTATAAAGAAGATGATAAACTTTTTTTGAAAGAGTTGTTTCTTGCAGATGAGAATATAGGTTATGTGTTGGAGTATTTAAGAACTTTGGTAGATATAGAGAATTGGTTTCCAATAGAAATGGATGAAAGAAAGGATTTGGTATATGAAATATTTATAAAATATATAGACAAGTATACGGGAAACATAGGCTCTATTTACGAAGGGTGGTTGAATACGGGTTGTTGGATGGATGGTTCAGAAGATGGTAAAACAGATGGTCGTGTAATATTTGACAAACGTTGTAATGAAAAAATGCGAGAGATTGCCGAATCTGATTTTGAAAGTTTTATTCATTTGACAATTGAGAAGGATTGTAGCAGGCATTTTCGTCTTTCTATCGTTGCTCAAGAATTATGGGGGAGCAACGACGCTTATCTTGATTATGTGGATTCTCGAGAAACGGATACGCCAGAGTTGAAGAAGTATAGAGATTTCTTACATAGACTTAAAGAGAATGAATGGAGCGCGGTTCCTTTCGATGTTGATGATAAATCAGATAATGTAAGCTGAAATCATAAAGATTCATAGTTTCGGAATGCTCAATTGTGCAATCCGACCTGCACACACGATAGCCCGACCTATGGCGCGATGAATATTAATAAATAGACAAGTAGAAACACTATGGATTTTACATACAAGTTGCCTGATAATAATGCTTTTAATGAAGTGATAAGGGCTGCTGCATTGTCAATGCCTATGCTTCAAGAGAATAGAAAAAAATTACAACGCCTGCTTGATGTGGGACAATGTGAAATTATAGATACTGGGAAATTTTCGGGAAGGCGATGGGATGCCAGAGGTGCTAATGTCAATATATTTGTACCCTTAAATATGTATCCTGAATTTGGCAACGATGCTATCATGAAGAGCTCTTTACTGCGAATTTGTGAGCAAGTTTTGCCTGCTAGTGCTGGATTTGATATACTAACAGTGACAATTTCTCCTCAACTCAATGCGAAAGAACCAATAAATGCTATTGACGAAATAGATAAGGATGTTGTTGATGAGAAATTTATAGAGTTGAATGAAGATTTGATTAGAAAAGGGAAACAAATGGCTAAAGCCTATATTACATTGTATGCCTTGGAGAATCATTTACGTCAGTTTATTCATGATGTATTGACAAAAAAGATTGGCTTGGATTATAGCCAAGCAATAAGTTCTAAGCTGCGGAAATCTATTGAGAATCTTAAAAATCAGGAGCAACCTAGAAAATGGTTGCCTTTAAGAGGCGACAATGATTTGTATTATTTGGATTTTAAAGAACTAGCAGATTTGATAATCCATAATTGGATACATTTTTCAGATTTATTTCCCGATCAGGCTTGGATAAAGGTGAAAATGGATGATATGTATAGTATTAGATGCCTAATTGCCCATAATAGTTATATATCTGAAGAGGATTTTGATTTATTGAATGTTACTACAAGGCAGATATTAAAACAGATAAGTTGATAGTAAGGTTTTATAATTGACACGTAAACTATGCTAACCAAAGACGAAATACAAAACCTGTTGCACAGCACAGAAACCTATCGCGTAGAGCGGACTGTTTCAACGGGCAATATGGACAAGTTCTGCGAGGCGATATGCGCTTTTGCCAACCTTTTCGTTAAGCCATGCGCAGAAGCCAAGCTTGCTTGGATTATGCCGTGGCGAGAAAAGGTCGGTTGAAAACCAACGACTTGCCGGATTCCCGAAAGAAAGGCTATTTGCTAATCGGGGCGAACGATGACGGCAGTCTGTCGGGCTTGAAAGTGGATGATGCGTTGCTGACAAAGATTACCGCTATCCGTTCCGACGGCAATATTCTGCCGTTGCCGGTTATGAATGTGGAGCGGGTAGAGTTCCCCGAGGGCGATTTGTTGGTGGCGGAGGTGGCGCCGTCGTTGCTACCGCCGGTTCGCTATCGCGGCAGGGTGTTTGTCCGCATCGGCCCGCGCCGGGACATCGCCAGCGAGGCGGAGGAACGGATATTGACGGAACGCCGTACCGCGTATATGGCCACCTTCGATGCCACGCCCTGTTTGGGGGCATCGTTGGATGACTTAGAATTGGACTATATCAAAACGTCTTATCTGCCGGCGGTGGTTGACGCTGAGATATTGAGTCAGGACAAACGCGATATAAAAGAGCAGTTAGCCTCGGTTCGCTTATACGACCGCACGCACATATACCATCCACGGCCTATTAGATATTTTGTGACATAGATACTCTGAAACTGCGAGGGAAGATAATAGATATGAGAGTTTATAGACAAGAATACCTATTGATTCTGGCAAGAAAAGGTTTTCTATCTTTATAGAATTACAGACCGGAGCGTGGTGAAAGATATTTTTCTTAACTTCGCAATCCAATAAGTATTTTCAACTATGAAAATCATTAAATTGTCCTTTAAAGACCGGGAAAGTGGATGGAATATAAAAGATTTATATTTCAATCGTTTGACTTTGCTTGTGGGTGCATCGGGTGTTGGCAAAACGCAAATACTTCATGCGATAAGTAGTCTTGTCCGAATAGGCGGGGGCAAGCCCGCTGGATCTGTGGAATGGTCTTTTGACTTTGAGATAGATGACATTCAATATAACTGGGAGGGGGCTTTCTCTGTAGAAGAAAGTAGCCTAGGTAAGACTGTTGATGGCCGAGAATCGGCCATCCCGATTGAATATGAAAAATTATACAGAATCAATGGGAAAAAGGATCTTCTTATAGAGAGGACTCCTATTGATTTAGTGTTTAACGGAAAACAAACCGTCAAACTCGAGGCTACAAAGAGTGCAATAGCTTTGCTAAAAGAGGAACAGGATATTAGGCCTGTATATACTGGATTGACACATATATATTCCCTCACGATGGGAAACGGTATATTTTCGTGGATTATGGATCCAGCAGAAATTCCTCCTGTAACGAATTTGGATGAGTTAAGAAAGCAGAAATACCTCCTTCCAATTGATAGATTGTTTCTTCTTTACAAAAATGAACTTAAGACATACAATGATATCGTAGATCGTTTTACAAATATTTTCCCATTTGTTGAATCTATGAGATTCACTGTAAGAACAGTTTTAGACAAGTACCAAACCATTAATCTTGAGATAAAAGAAAAAGGGGTTACAACTTGGGTATCTCAGGATCGTATTTCTTCTGGAATGTTACGCACATTAATTCATATTGTTGTCATTACGTTGGCCGAAGAAGGGGATGTTATTTTGATAGATGAGTTTGAAAACGGGTTGGGGGTTAATTGTATAGAGGAAGTTGCAGATATGATAATCAATCCAGAACAAAATTTGCAATTTGTGATAACAAGTCATCATCCTTATGTGATCAATAATATTGACTATAAATGGTGGAAAATAGTTACGCGTAAGGGGGGGGATGTTTCTGTATTTACGGCAGATGACTTGCGTATAGGGGAACATTCTAAGCATGATGCTTTTTTACAATTAGTACAGACTTCTGCATATAAAATGGGAATAAAATCATGAATCTGTACATAGTTGTAGAGGGAGATACGGAACTACAAGTATATCCTGCATGGATTAAATGTTTAGCACCTCAATTAAATAGGATTGAGGACGCGTGGGATGTGAGTGACAATACCTACTACATATTTTCCAGTGGAGGTATTCCATCGATTTACAATCACATCATACATTCCATTGAAGATATAAATTCCATAAACTCAAGGGAAGGAGCAAAATACGATGCTCTTATAGTTTGTATTGACACAGAAGAAGGTGATAAACAAGAGATAGAAGACCGTATTCTAAATGATATCAAATCTAAAAACATTGGTTTTGAAGGATTTGATATTATAGTGTTTGAGCAGAAGGTATGTGTGGAAACTTGGTTTATGGGAAATCGTTCCATTTTTAAGCGTAACCCACAAGATAAAACATATCGTGATTATATTCAGTTCTATAATGTCGCAGACAAGAATCCCGAATTGATGGGTACCCTTATAAATGAATGGAAAAAAGCTCAGTTCCATTATCAATACCTAAGACAAATGTTCAAGGAGCGGCATATAAAGTATTCAAAAAAGAATACAGCAGAAGTCGAAAAATGTTCATATTTAGAGCAATTGATTGCTCGCTATAAGGATACTGGTGATATTGGCTCATTTGGTAGATGGTATCAATATATGTCATCTCTAAAATAATTTCCTAGTAAACTTCAATGTAAGGACGGAATCAGTGTGAGTTCGAAAGGTTGAAGCTCCTCTATTTCCGATAGTCCTACAATAACATCCTCGCCACCGCATAAAGTAGGCAAATAATCGGCTGCCTCGAGAACGGTCGGTGCCCCATGTATTTGTATTTCTAACGGTAAATGATTAAATTTGTCCCCTTTGGGGC
>CAMWVZ010000004.1 GCA_947177845.1 uncultured Bacteroidales bacterium
TGGTGAGCGAGATGATCACATTGTTGAATGAAGCAAAGATGAAAGCCTTGCCTTGCGGCTCCACTTTTACCACTTTCTTCTTTGCAGTCTTGGCGTTTTTTCCGCCAGTGTTAGCAACTTTTGCCATGTTTTGTATAAATGAATAATTGTTTTAGCAAAAAATAAGCACAAGAAGTTCAGGAATTAGCCCTTAGGAGCCTTCTTCTTGTTGGCGACGGTCTTCTTGCGGCCTTTACGGGTACGGGCGTTGTTCTTGGTGCTTTGACCTCTCAAAGGCAAGCCCAGACGGTGACGGATGCCTCTGTAGCAACCGATATCCATCAAGCGCTTGATATTGGTCTGAACCTCGGAACGAAGCGCACCTTCCACCTTGAGGTTGTCGCCGATATAAGTACGAATCTTAGCCAATTCGTCGTCGTTCCACTCTTCCACTTTCTTGTCGTACGAAATATCGGAAGCCGCCAGAATCTTGCGGGCGGTGCTCCTTCCGATACCGTAAATGTAGGTCAAGCCTACTTCCCCCCTTTTGTTCTTGGGTAAATCGATACCTGCAATACGTGCCATGTATTATCTTTGTTTAGTAATTCTAAAATCCGTTACAAGTTATCAACCCTGACGCATTTTGTACTTGGGGTTCTTCTTGTTAATCACATAAATCACGCCTTTGCGCTTCACAATCTTGCACTCGGGCGATCTTTTCTTGACAGAAGGTCTTACTTTCATCGGTCTTCTTTATTAAGTTTCGCAAATTTGCAAATATACTATTTATATCGGAAAACTATGCGTGCTTTTGTCAAATCGTAGGGCGACATCTCCAATTGGACGCGGTCGCCGGGCAGAATCTTGATGTAATGCAGGCGCATTTTTCCGGAGATATGGGCAATGACAACGTGTCCGTTCTCCAGTTCCACACGGAACATGGCGTTTCCCAAAGACTCCACAACGGTTCCGTCTTGTTGTATGGACTGTTGTTTCGACATATCTTATCTGTTCTTAATTATTTGTTCCACCTTTTCAAAACTCGAGAGGATATCGGCCCCCTCGCCCATCACAGCCATGCTGTGTTCGAAGTGCGCCGCCGGCTTGTGGTCCAACGTAAACACTTCCCATTCGTTTTCGGCGATGCCGATGTTGCGTTTCCCCAAGGTAATCATGGGTTCCACCGCAATCACCATGCCGGTCTTGAGCTGCACGCCCGAACCCCGCCGCCCGTAGTTGAGCACATCGGGTTTCTCGTGCATGTGCGCGCCCACACCGTGACCGCACAACTCCCGCACCACGCCGTAGCCCCGGCTTTCGGTATAGGTCTGCACCGCATAGCCTATATCTCCGACGCGGTTGCCCGCCCTCACTTGCTCGATGCCTTTGTAGAGCGAGGCTTTGGTGTCTTCCAAGAGGTTTCTCACAGGCTCTTCAATCTGTCCCACCGCAAAGGTGTAGGCCGAATCGCCGTAATAACCGTCTTTTTCCACCACGCAGTCCACCGACACAATGTCGCCTTCCTTGAGTTTCCTTTCGGAAGGAAAGCCGTGAACCACGAATTCGTTGACCGAAACGCAAAGGGTGAAGGGAAATCCCTCGAACCCCTTGCAGGCAGGTCGGCCGCCCTGCGAGCGGATGAACTCTTCCGCTCTTTTATCCAATTCCAAGGTAGACACGCCGGGAGCAATCATCTTTGCCATTTCGGCCAGCGTATCGGCTACAAGGAGCGAGCTGACACGGATTTTGGCGATTTCTTCCGGCGTGTAAATCCTCGGCGTCATTTTTTTTAACCAACTAAGCAATGCCGTAGGCTCCTCCCGAGCGCCCCTTGATGCGTCCGCTCTTGGTAAGACCGTCGTAGTGACGCATCAACAAGTGGCTTTCTATCTGTTGCAGGGTGTCCAAAATCACACCTACCATAATCAACAGCGAGGTACCGCCGTAGAACTGGGCAAACTGCGTGCTTACACCGAACAGACGTACAATGGCGGGCAGAATGGCCACGAAAGCAAGGAAAATGGAGCCAGGAAGGGTGATGCGCGAAATCACGTCATCGATGAATTCCATTGTTTTCTTGCCGGGTTTCACGCCGGGAATGAAGCCGTTGTTACGCTTGAGGTCGTCGGCTATCTGCTGCGAGTTCATCGTCACCGCGGTATAGAAATACGTGAAGGCGATGATGAGCAGGGCAAAGACGAGGTTGTACCAAAAACTGTTGAAGTCCATGAAGGATCTCCAGAAACCGGAGTTGACCGATTCGGGAGAGGCGAAGCCCGCAATGGTGACGGGAATGAACATGATGGCCTGCGCGAAGATGATAGGCATTACACCGGCCGCGTTGACCTTCATCGGAAGGTATTGGCGAACGCCACCGTATTGTTTGTTGCCTACGATGCGTTTGGCGTATTGCACGGGGATGCGGCGTGTGCCTTGCACCAAAAGGATGCAGAGGAAAATCACCACAATCAAAACTACCAATTCGAGCAGGAACACCACCAAGCCACCGCCTTGCTGCTCGAGACGCGAAACGAATTCGCCGAAGAGCGCAAAGGGAAGACGGGCGATGATACCGATCATAATGATGAGAGAAATACCGTTTCCGATGCCTTTGTCGGTAATCTTCTCACCCAGCCACATCACGAACAAGGTGCCTGCGGTGAGGATGACGGACGACGAAAACCAGAAGAACACCCCGGGGTGGGTTCCGTCGAAGGGAATGAACGCCGTTGCGGGAAGTTGCGATACCAAGTTGGTGAGGTAGGCGGGAGCCTGCAAGGCGGTGACCGCAATGGTGAGCCAACGGGTAATCTGGTTCATTTTCTTACGTCCGCTCTCGCCCTCTTTCTGCAACTTCTGGAAATAGGGGATGGCCATTCCGAAAAGTTGGATGATGATGGAGGCCGAGATGTAGGGCATGATACCCAAGGCAAAAATGGAGGCATTGGAGAACGCACCGCCCGAAAACATATTCAACAAGCCCAACAGGCCGTCGCTGGTCTGCCGTTGCAGAGCTTCCAGCTGGGAAGGATCCACACCCGGCAACACGATAAAGGAACCTACACGATAGATGATGATAATACCCAGCGTGTAGAGGATGCGCTTACGCAATTCCTCTATCTTCCAAATGTTTTTGAGCGTTTCTATAAATCTTTTCATCGTTGTCTATATCGGGGTTACCACTCTTAGGCTTGCGCTTTGCGGACGATTTGAACCGCCTTTCCACCCTTGGCTTCGATAGCTTCCTTGGCCTTGGCCGAGAAAGCGTGCGCCGTTACGGTAACGGTGGCGTTCAATTCTCCACGACCCAGAATCTTGACAAGATCCCGTTTGGCGGCAAAACCATGCTGTACCAAAACGTCTACGCCGATTTCCTTCAAACCCTTTTCAGCGGCCAATTTTTCGAGCGTATCCAAATTGATACCGGTATATTCCACACGGTTGATGTTCTTGAAGCCGGTTTTGGGAACACGTCTGTAGAGGGGCATCTGACCGCCTTCAAAACCGATTTTACGGCTGTAGCCGGAGCGGGATTGGGCACCCTTGTGGCCTCTGCCGGCCGTCTGCCCGTGACCCGAGCCGTAACCGCGACCCAAACGTTTGTTGGTCTTGACCGAACCTTCGGCGGGTTTCAGATTAGATAAGTTCATATCTTCTTCTTTTTCTCTGTGTTAATAAAATAGGATTAGAGTTCCTCCACTTTAATCAAGTGGCTGACCTTGGCAATCATACCTTCCACCTGAGGATTCAGCGTGAATTCGGCCATTTTGCCGATGCGGCCTAAGCGCAAGGACTTAAGCGTTTGCTTTTGACTCAAAGGACGATCGATGCCGCTCTTTACCTGTGTCAGTTTTACCTTCTTTTCCATAGTGCTAAATCTCCTTACTTAAGGATTGCTTAACCGTTAAACACTTTGTCCAACTCAACGCCGCGCAACTGGGCAACCGTATACGGATCGCGCATTTGCGAGAGAGCCTGAATGGTGGCTTTCACCACCGAGTGGGGGTTGGACGAACCTTTCGACTTGGCCAACACGTCGCGTACACCTACGCTTTCCAAAACGGCACGCATAGCACCACCGGCGATTACACCGGTACCGGGAGCGGCAGGCTTGAGGAAAACATTGGCACCGCTGTATTTGCCGTATTGTTCGTGAGGAATGGTACCTTTGAGAACGGGAACCTTGATGAGGTTCTTCTTGGCGTCGTCCAAACCTTTTTGGATAGCCGCCTGAACTTCCTTGGCTTTGCCCAGGCCATAGCCGACTACACCGTTGCCGTTTCCGACCACTACAATAGCCGAGAAACTGAACGTACGGCCACCCTTGGTTACCTTGGTAACGCGGTTGATGGCCACCAACTTGTCTTGAAATTCGATTTCACTCGATTTCACTCTCTTTACGTTTGCCTCTGTCATAATCGTCTTCCTTAAAATTTAAGACCGCCTTCTCTGGCACCTTCCGCCAAAGATTTAACACGTCCGTGATACAAATAACCACTACGATCGAAAACAATCTTTTCGATACCGGCCGCTTTGGCGCGTTCGGCCAAAACTTTTCCTACAACAGCCGCCTTTTCGGTTTTGGTGCCTTGACCTGCGAAGCCTTTTTCCTTCGAGGAGGCGAAAACCAACGTCTTGCCGGCCTTGTCGTCGATAATCTGAGCGTAGATATCGCGATTGCTTCTGAAAACGCTCAAACGGGGCATTTCCGCGCTACCGGATACTTTCTTGCGAATGCGCATCTGAATGCGCTTTCTTCTATATGTCTTTGTAACAGCCATTTTGCAAATGTATTTAATCGTACACTATTTCTTGGCACTGGCAGCCGACTTACCGGCTTTTCTGCGCAAAACTTCGCCTTCAAACTTGATACCTTTTCCTTTGTAGGGTTCGGGCTTGCGGTAGGAGCGAATCTTGGCGCAAACCATACCCAGCAGCTCTTTGTCGAAGGATTCGAGCGTGAGGGTGGGGTTCTTACCCTTTTCAGCCGTAGCCGAAGCCTTCACTTCCTTAGGCAATTCGAGGAACAAGTTGTGCGAAAAGCCCAGGGAAAGGTCGATGATTTGTCCGTTGACGGTGGCCTTGTAGCCGACGCCGACGATTTCCATTGTCTTCTTGAATCCTTCCGAAACGCCCACCACCATGTTGTGGATGAGAGCCCGGTACAGACCGTGCAGAGCGCGGTGACGCTTCTGGTCGGTGGGGCGCTGAACCAAAATGTGGTTGGTTTCCTTATCTACTTGCACCGTAATGTCGGGGTCTACCATACGGCTGATTTCGCCTTTAGGTCCTTTCACCGTCACCAAGTTGTTCGAAGCGACGGTTACACTTACTCCCTGCGGAAGGCTTATAGGTGCTTTACCAATTCTTGACATGGTTTACTGTTGTTTAGCTGATGTAACAAATAACTTCACCGCCTACGTTTTCTTTCCTGGCCTCCTTGTCGGTCATCAAACCCTTGGAGGTGGACATAATGGCGATGCCCAAGCCGTTCATAACACGGGGAAGGCTGTCGGTATCTACGTATTTACGCAAGCCGGGACGGCTGATGCGGTCGATGCGGTGAATGGCGGGAGCCTTCGTGGCGGGATGATATTTCAACGCAACCTTGAGCGTGGGCTTCACACCTTCTTCCACTTTGTAGTTGACGATGTAGCCCTTGTCGAACAAAATTTGCGCGATACCCACTTTCATCTTGGAAGAGGGTACTTCCACCATTCTCTTCCGAGCCATATTGGCGTTCCGGATAACGGTCAAAAAGTCCGCGATAGAATCTGATATCATGTTTTTCTCTTTTTTAAGGGTTAGGAATCTACCAACTGGCTTTCTTTACTCCGGGAATCAAGCCTTGCAGAGCCATTTCGCGGAAGTTGATACGGGAAATTCCGAACGTTCTCATATAGCCTTTGGGACGACCGGTGAGCTTGCAACGGTTGTGCAACCGCACGGGAGAGGCGTTTTTGGGAATTCTTTGCAGGGCATCGTAATCCCCGGCTTTCTTGAGCTCGGCACGCTTTTGGGCATACTTAGCAACCATGCGTTCTCTCTTGAGCTCTCTGGCTTTCATTGATTCTTTTGCCATAGCGTACTAGTTGTTTTGTTTTTGAAAGGGAATACCGAACTCTTTCAAAAGAGCGTAAGCCTCTTTATCGTTGGTGGCGGTGGTGACAAAAGTGATGTCCATACCGCTGATCTTGTTAATCTTGTCGATGTTGATTTCGGGGAAGATAATCTGTTCGGTGATACCGAAGGAGAAGTTACCCTTGCCGTCGAGACCCTTGTCGCTGATGCCGCGGAAGTCGCGGATACGGGGAACGGCTACCGAAATCAGACGGTCGAGGAATTCGTACATGCGTTCGCCGCGCAGGGTGACACGCGCCCCGATAGGCATACCTTTACGAACCTTGAAGTTCGAAATATCCTTCTTCGACTTGGTCGGCACGGCTTTCTGACCCGCGATAGCGGTCATTTCCTCCACGCCGGCGTCCACGAGTTTCTTGTCGGCCACCGCAGCCCCGATGCCTTGGTTCAGACAAATCTTAACCAAGCGGGGAACCTGCATCACACTCTTGTACCCGAATTCTTTCTGAAGATTGGGCACGATGGTGCTCTTGTATTTTTCTTTTAATCTCGGTGTGTAGCTCATTACTTAATTACCTCCCCTGACTTTTTAGAATAACGAACGGATTTATTGGTCTTCTCGTCCTTTCTGCGGCCGATACGGGTCGCATTGCCCTTGGAGTCCACCACCATCAGGTTGGAAATATGGATACCGGCTTCCTTCTTGACGATGCCGCCCTGAGGGTTTTTGGAGTTGGGCTTGGTGTGACGCGACACCATGTTGAGACCTTCTACTTTGGCGCGTTGTTTCTCAACGTCAACCTGGAGCACCTTTCCTTGCTGACCTTTGTCATCACCGGCCAACACCTTTACAGTGTCTCCTTTTTTGATGTGTAATTTCATGGTCTATTCCTCGATTAAAGCACTTCGGGTGCCAGTGAAACAATCTTCATGAACTGTTTTTCGCGCAATTCGCGGGCTACGGGTCCGAAAATACGGGTTCCGCGCATTTCATCGGCCGCGGTGAGCAACACAACGGCGTTATCATCGAAGCGGATGTAAGAACCGTCGGGTCTGCGCACTTCTTTGGTAGTTCTTACTACCACGGCCTTGGACACTGTTCCCTTTTTGACGTTTCCCGAAGGAATCGCGTCTTTTATGGCAACGACGATCTTGTCGCCCACACTCGCGTATCTTCTTTTGGTCCCACCCAGCACGCGGATGCAGAGTACCGACTTGGCACCGCTGTTATCGGCAACACTGAGTCTGGTTTCTTGTTGTATCATAACTATTTCGCTCTTTCAATGATTTCAACTAATCTCCAACGTTTATCCTTGCTCAAAGGACGGGTTTCCATGATGCGCACCGTATCACCGATGTGGCAGTCATTGTTTTCGTCGTGAGCCTTGAACTTGGTGGAACGGGTAACAAACTTCCCGTAGATAGGGTGTTTGGTTTTCCCTTCAACCAAGACGGTAATGGTCTTTTGCATTTTATCGCTCACCACTACGCCGATTCTCTCTTTTCTAAGATTCCTTTTCATCATGTTATGGGGCTTTATTTAGCCAATTCCCTGCGGCGCAATTCCGTCAGGATACGGGCGATATTCTTTTTGTGAGCCTTGATAAGGTTCGGGTTTTCAAGAGGAGAGATATGATGATTCATCTTCATCTTGTTCAACTCAACCCTTTCCGCGTCCAAGCGTTCCTGCAGTTCGGCGGTCGATAACTCTTTTACTACGAATTCTGATTTCATGGCTTATTCCCTTATTATTCGGCTACGTAATCTCTTCTTACAATAAACTTCACGGCGATAGGAAGTTTCTGGGCGGCCAGACGGAGCGCTTCTTTGGCCACTTCCATAGGTACACCGTCGGCTTCGAAGAGAATTCTCCCCGGGCTTACACGGGCCACAAAGTATTCGGGCGAACCTTTACCCTTACCCATACGAACTTCGGCAGGTTTCTTGGTGATGGGTTTGTCGGGAAAGATGCGGATCCAAATCTGACCTTCACGCTTCATATAACGCGTAACCGCTTGACGTGCCGCTTCTATTTGACGAGCTGTGATAAAGGCCGTTTCCAAGGCCTTGATACCGAAAGAACCGAAAGCAATCTCAGCACCACGCTTGGTGTTGCCTTTCATCTTGTCCTTCTGCTGCTTTCTGAACTTGCTCTTTTTAGGTTGTAACATCTCTGTATAATGTTAAAATGTTAGCGATAGATTAGTTGGCTTTTTTCCTTCTGCCACCCATGTTGTTGGAGCGGGGAGCCATCGGACGGCCCGCGTTTTCCTTGGCGGCAGATGCCACCGCAAAGCCGGCGGTGAGGTCGCGTTTGCCGTAGACGATACCGCGGCAAATCCAAACCTTGATACCCAGACGGCCATAGGTGGTGTGGGCTTCGGAAAGCGAGTAATCGATATCGGCCCTCAAGGTATGGAGAGGCGTGCGGCCTTCCTTGAAGTGTTCGGTACGCGCCATTTCGGCACCGCCCAGACGACCGGAAATCTGCACCTTGATACCTTCGGCACCCATACGCATCGCCGAAGCGATAGCCGTCTTGATGGCCTTGCGGTACGAAACGCGGCCTTCGAGCTGACGGGCAATGGAGGAGGACACGATAACGGCATCCAATTCGGGACGCTTGATCTCGGAGATGCTGATCTGAACCTCTTTGCCGGTGAGTTTCTTCAATTCTTCCTTGAGTTTGTCCACCTGTTGGCCTGCCTTACCGATGATAAGACCCGGACGGGCGGTGAAGATGGTAATGGTGACCATCTTCAAGGTACGTTCAATCAAAATCTTGGAAACACTGCAGTTTGCCAGACGAACGTTCAGATACTTGCGGATTTTGTCGTCTTCCACCAATTTGGTTTCGAAACGACGTCCACCGTACCAGCTGGAATCCCAGCCTCTGATAATTCCCAATCTATTGCCTATAGGGTTTGTTTTCTGTCCCATGGTTACTTGTTTTCAGATTCTGACTTTTCAACATTTGCTTTAGCCCGCGTCTTGGGGGCTTTCTTCTTGCTCTCGGCCGAAGCGTCGCGGGTTCCCAAAATCAACGTGATGTGGTTGGAACGTTTGCGGATGCGGTAGCCGCGGCCTTGCGGCGCGGGACGCAGACGTTTGAGCTGTGCACCGCCGTCCACGAAAATTTCCTTTACATACAAGTGCGCATCTTCCATGCGGACGCCTTCGTTCTTGTTTTGCCAATTGGCAATGGCCGAACGGAGCAGCTTATGAATTTTGGGGGCCGCCTCGCGGTGACCGTATTGGAGAATGGCCAAAGCCTTCTCTACATCCACACCGCGAATCATGTCGGCGGTGTAGCGGGTCTTGCGCGGAGAGGTAGGATTATTTCTCAACTTGGCCACATAGAGCGTCTTCTTCAGCTCTTTGGTCTTTTCGGCGCGAATATGTTTTCTCGATCCCATTGCTCTGTGTTATTTACTGACGGTGATTACTTTTTACCTTTATCCTTGTTGCCGGCATGACCACGGAAAGTGCGGGTGGGGGCGAATTCGCCCAACTTGTGACCTACCATGTTTTCGGTGACGAAAACGGGTATGAACTTGTTTCCGTTGTGAACGGCGATGGTCTGGTTTACAAAATCGGGAGAAATCATCGATGCACGCGACCAAGTCTTGATAGTGACTTTCTTCTTGCTCTCGGCGGCGGCAAGGACTTTCTTCTCGAGTTTATAGTGGATATAAGGACCCTTTTTGATTGAACGACTCATGTTTCTGCGAATTTAAAGTTACTTCTTCCTTCTTTCGATGATGAACTGATTCGAAGCGTTCTTAAGACGACGTGTCTTGTAACCCTTTGCGGGCAGACCCTTTCTGGAGCGGGGATGTCCGCCGGAAGCACGGCCTTCACCACCACCCATGGGGTGATCGACAGGGTTCATAACCACACCGCGGTTGCGGGGTCTGCGACCCAGCCAACGGCTGCGGCCCGCCTTACCCGACGATTCCAAGTTGTGGTCTACGTTCGAGGTGACACCGATAGTCGCCTTGCAAGTTTGGAGAATCTTGCGCGTTTCGCCGGAAGGCAGCTTCACGATGGCGTATTTGCCGTCGCGCGAAAGCAACTGGGCATAGGCACCCGCGCTGCGCACAATCTTGCCTCCCTGACCGGGACGAAGTTCGATGTTGTGAATCAAAGTACCGAAAGGAATGTCGCTCAAGTAGAGGGTGTTTCCCAAATCGGGAGCGATATCTTTACCGGAGATTACTTTCTGTCCCACCTGCAAACCTTGAGGCGCCAGGATATAGCGCTTCTCGCCGTCGGCATAGAAAAGGAGGGCGATGCGGGCCGTACGGTTGGGATCGTATTCGATAGTCTTTACAACGGCGGGAATCTGATCCTTGTCGCGTTTAAAGTCAATGATACGGTATTGTCTTTTGTGACCGCCGCCGATGTAACGCATCGTGCGGTGCCCTTGGTTGTTGCGGCCGCCGGTTTTCTTGTAGGCTACCACCAAGGACTTTTCAGGCACGTTGGTGGTGATCTCCTCGAACGTGCTGATGCTCTTAAAGCGCTGACCCGCGGAAGTGGGTTTGAATTTCTTTAAAGCCATTTCTCTTAGATGTTACTGTAAAAATCGATAGTCTCGCCCTGGGCCAGGGTTACTATTGCTTTCTTATACGCGCTCGTACGGCCCTCGATGAGCCCCGCCTTGGTGTAGCGGGATTTGTTCTTACCGGGGTGATTCAAGGTGTTTACCCGAACAACCTTGACACCGTACATATCTTCGACCGCTTTTCTGATTTCGATCTTATTCGCCTCTGTGCTGACGATAAAACCTACGCGGTTGAACTTTTCCGCCACCCGGGTCATTTTTTCGGTGACGATAGGTTTAATGATTACGTTCATTGTTCTTTAATTATGCGTTTTCGGCACTCCCTATTCGGCGCAAATCTCGTTGAGCTTGCTGGCGGAGGACTCCACAAAAAGGAGATTTTTAGCGTTGAGAATGTCATAAGTGTTTAAATCTTTGACATTTACAACTTTTATTCCCCGCAAATTTCGGGACGACAAAAATACGAATTTATTTGATTCCGCAAGCACCAAGAGCGATTTTTTGTCGGAAAGGTTCAGATTCTTCAGAAGCTCAACCATTTGCTTGGTCTTGGGCGCTTCGAAGCTGAAATCCTCAACGACTTTCACGCCGTCTTCCTTGAACTTGTAACTCAAGGCCGACAGACGGGCCAAAGCCTTCACTTTCTTGTTCAGCTTGAAACTGTAGTCACGGGGACGGGGACCGAATACACGGGCACCACCGTGCAACAGAGGCGAGTTGATGTCACCGCGACGGGCACCGCCACCGCCTTTTTGCTTTCCGAGCTTGCGGGTACTGCCGCTCATTTCGGATCTTTCCTTGGCTTTGTGGGTGCCTTGGCGTTGATTGGCCATATACTGCTTCACCGCCAAATAGATGGCGTGATCGTTCGGTTCGGCATTGGCGATAGCATCGGCAATCTGCACCTTCTTTCCGGTTTCTTTACCGGATGTGTTGTAAACTGTTAACTCCATCTCTCTAATTTTAAAAATGAACCTTTAGCACCGGGTACAGAACCTTTCACTAAAATTAAATTCTTTTCGGGCACAATCTTGACGATTTCCAAGTTGATGCTCTTGCGTCTTACATTTCCTGTCTGACCTGCCATGCGCAGACCCTTGAACAAACGGGAAGGATAGGAGGACGCGCCAACCGAACCGGGGGCTCTGAGTCGGTTATGCTGACCGTGAGTAGTTTGACCGACCCCGCCGAAACCGTGTCTTCCTACAACACCTTGGAAGCCGTGACCTTTGGTGGTACCGGCCACATCGATGAATTCACCTTCGGTAAATACGGTGACATCGAGGGTTTCACCGAACTGCTTGCGGGAACCTTCCTCGAAGCGGGTGAATTCCATGCTGATTTGTTTGGGTGTTGTGTTGGCTTTGGAAAAGTGTCCCTTCAAAGACTTGGAGGTGTGTTTTTCCTTTCTTTCGCCGAAAGACAATTGAATGGCGTCGTAACCGTCTTTCTCTTTTGTTTTTACTTGCGTTACCACACAAGGACCAGCTTCGATTACAGTGCACGGCACGTTACGGCCGGAGGCATCCCAAATGCTAGTCATTCCGATTTTCTTTCCAATTAATCCGGACATTACTTTGCTTGTTAATGGTTTTTAATTCTTTTGTTTGTGGTTGACGCGTTACGCTTTGATTTCCACTTCAACGCCGCTGGGCAACTCCAACTTCATCAAGGCGTCGATGGTCTTGGAACTGCTGCTGTGAATGTCCAGAAGGCGTTTGTAGGAGGACAATTCAAATTGTTCGCGCGATTTCTTGTTGACAAAGGTCGAACGGTTCACCGTAAAGATTTTCTTGTCGGTGGGGAGGGGAATAGGTCCGCTCACCATGGCACCGGTCATCTTGACGGTCTTTACGATTTTTTCGGCCGACTTGTCTACCAAGTTGTAGTCGTAGGACTTCAACTTGATTCTGATTCTTTGCTGACTCACGGTTTTATAATTTTACTATTGAACGATTTACTTGGTTGCTTGCTTGATTACCTCGGCCGTGATGTTGGCGGGCGCCTCGGCATGGTGCGAATACTCCATGGTGGAGCTGGCACGGCCCGACGTAAGGGTACGCAAGGCGGTGACATAGCCGAACATTTCGGCCAAGGGCACCTTGGCGCGGATAGCCTGTCCGCCGTGTTTGGCATCGATGCCTTCCATAACGCCGCGACGACGGTTCAAGTCGCTGGAAACATCACCCACATTGGCGTCGGGAGTTTCGATTTCGAGCGACATGATAGGTTCGAGCAAGATAGATTTGGCTTTGCGGCAAGCTTCGCGGAAACCCATTCTGGCGCAGACTTCGAACGAAAGGGCGTCGGAGTCTACGGGGTGGAACGAACCGTCGAGGATACGTACCTTGAGGTTTTCCAGCGGATAGCCGGCCAAGACACCGTTTTCCAACGACGACTTGAAGCCTTTTTCGATAGCGGGGATAAATTCCTTGGGAATGTTACCTCCCTTGACCTCGTTGATGAACTGAAGGCCTTTAACGCCTTCGTCGGCAGGCGAAATCTCGAAGAGGATGTCGGCGAACTTACCGCGGCCACCGGTCTGTTTCTTGTAAACTTCGCGGTGTTCGACGGTGGAGCAGATGGCTTCCTTGTAGGCCACCTGAGGACGGCCTTGGTTACATTCCACCTTGAATTCGCGTTTGAGACGGTCCAGAAGGATATCCAAGTGCAACTCGCCCATACCGCTGATAATGGTCTGGCCGGAGTTCTCGTCGCTCTTGACGCGGAACGTGGGGTCTTCTTCGGCCAGCTTCATCAGGCCGTTCGAAAGTTTGTCCACATCCTGCTGCGAAACCGGTTCGATGGCGATACTGATAACCGGTTCGGGGAACGACATGGTTTCGAGGTTGATAGGATGATTTTCGTCGCAGAGGGTGTTACCCGTCTTGATTTCCTTGAAACCGACGGCGGCACCGATATCACCCACCTCGATACGATCCAGAGGTTGCTGTTTGTTGGCGTGCATCTGAAGGATACGCGAGATACGTTCCTTCTTGCCCGTGGAGGCGTTGAGCACATACGAACCTGCGTCGAGGGCGCCGGAATATACGCGGAAGAACGCGATACGGCCCACGAAGGGGTCGGTGGCGATTTTGAACGCCAAAGCGCAGAAAGGTTCGTTTACATCCACCTTGCGCGAGGTTTCCTCGCCCGTGTCGGGATTGGTTCCCACTACGGCATCGATGTCGAGAGGGCTGGGCAGATAGCGTACAACGGCATCCAAAAGGGGTTGTACGGCTTTATTCTTGATAGCCGAACCGCAGAAAACGGGGTTGATGTGCATGGCAATCGTACCCTTGCGGATAGCGGTGATGATTTCTTGTTCGCTGATGGAGGCGGGGTCTTCGAAGAATTTTTCCATCAAGGCTTCGTCTTCTTCGGCCGCGGCTTCCACCAACTTATTGTGGTATTCCTCCACTTGGTCCACCATGTCGGCGGGAATGGGAATCTCGTCGAATTCGGTTCCCTTTTCGTCTTCCCACTTGTAGGCCTTCTTGGTGATGAGGTCAACAACTCCGATAAATGTGTCCTCTTGGCCAATGGGGAGCTGCATGGCAACCGGGTGGGCGTGGAGACGTTCGCTTATCTGGCTTACGACATTATAGAAATCGGCCCCGGTACGGTCCATTTTGTTTACGAAACAGATACGGGGAACCTTATATTTATTGGCCTGACGCCAAACGGTTTCGGACTGGGGCTGAACGCCGCCTACCGCGCAAAGCACCATTACGGCACCGTCCAACACACGCAGGGAGCGTTCTACCTCGACGGTAAAGTCGACGTGCCCCGGGGTGTCGATAAGGTTCATCTTATAGGTGTCGTTCTCGTATTTCCAGAACACCGTTGTGGCGGCGGAAGTAATGGTGATACCGCGTTCCTGTTCCTGCGCCATCCAGTCCATGGTGGCCGTACCCTCGTGCGTTTCACCGATTTTGTGGGTCTTTCCCGTATAGAAAAGAATACGCTCCGAGCAGGTGGTCTTACCTGCGTCGATGTGCGCCATGATCCCGATATTCCGGGTTTTGGATAAATCGTATGCCATTGTCTACCTAAAATTTAAAGTGGGAGAATGCCTTGTTGGCTTCGGCCATTCTGTGGATGTCTTCCTTGCGTTTGAAAGCGGCGCCTTCTTCTTTATAGGCGGCCATGATTTCGGCGGCAAGTTTCTTCGACATCGACTTTTCGTTGCGCTTGCGGGCGAAAAGAATCAGGTTCTTCATGCCGATAGACTGCTTTCTTTCCGGACGGATTTCGGACGGAATCTGGAAAGTGGCACCACCTACGCGGCGGCTTCTTACTTCGACCGAAGGAGTGACGTTCGACAAAGCTTTTTTCCAAACCTCCAAGCCGTTTTCCTTGGTCTTGGCGGATACTTCCTCGATAGCATCGTAGAAAATCTCGTGCGCGATGCTCTTTTTGCCTTCCAACATAATGTTGTTGATGAACTTGGTCACCAGAACATCATTGAATTTGGGGTCGGGCAAAATGGTTTTTCTTTTCGGAGTTGTCTTTCTCATAATCTATATACCTTCTTGCTTGCGGTTTTACTTTTTCTTGGGACGCTTGGTACCATACTTGGAACGACGCTGGTTGCGGCCTTCTACGCCCGAGGTATCCAAGGCACCCCGAATGATGTGGTATCTTACACCGGGGAGGTCCTTCACACGGCCACCGCGGATCATCACGATGGAGTGCTCCTGAAGGTTGTGGCCTTCGCCGGGAATATATGCATTCACTTCCTTTTGGTTGGTAAGGCGCACACGGGCAACCTTACGCATAGCCGAATTAGGCTTCTTGGGCGTGGTGGTGTAAACACGCACGCAAACACCGCGCCGCTGGGGGCAAGAGTCCAACGCGGGAGACTTGGACTTATCCACGAGTTTCTCCCGTCCCTTGCGAACTAACTGTTGAATTGTAGGCATTTTGTTGGTTTTGTATTAGTTATAATTTCAAAATACTTATTCCAAAATGGAGCGCAAAGTTAATGCTTTTTTATATAAAACCAAGAGGTCTTGAAAAATTTTTTACCCGTCCTTTTGTTTAATGGCAAAAGCGGGGGACCGGCGGGGAACTCGCAAGTAAATTCGTATATTTGCAAGTTTTGTCGGACGGGGCCCGGTCGGGACCGGTGCGCCCTCCGTGGATGAATAACGATAAAGTAAAGTATTATATTAAGGTATGAAGATTACGATTGTCGGAACCGGGTATGTCGGTTTGGTGACGGGTACGTGTTTTGCCGAAATGGGTACGGATGTTTGCTGTGTGGATGTGAATATGGAAAAAATCTCCGCTTTGCAGAGGGGCGTTCCTCCCATTTATGAACAGGGATTGGATGAATTGCTGAAAAAGAACTTGCAGAAAGGGCGGATTTCGTTCACCACATCCATAGAACAAGGTATAGAGGATTCGGAAGTGGTTTTCTGTGCGGTGGGCACTCCCCCCGACGAAGACGGCAGCGCCGATCTGAGCTATGTGCTTGAGGTGGCGCGTGAGGTGGGGCAATATATGAAGTCGTATATGCTGGTGGTGACCAAAAGTACGGTGCCCGTGGGAACGGCGCAGAAAGTGCGTGCGGCCATTCAGGAGGAACTGGACAAGCGCGGCTCGAAACTCACGTTCGATGTGGCCTCGAACCCCGAGTTCCTGAAAGAAGGCTCGGCGGTGAAAGATTTCATGTATCCCGACCGGATTGTGGTGGGCATTGAAAGCGAAAGGGCGAAGGAGGTGATGAACCGTCTGTATAAACCTTTTACGCTCAACGGTCATCCTGTGCTCTTCATGGACATCGCTTCGGCGGAAATGACCAAATATGCCGCCAATTCGATGTTGGCCACCCGTATCAGTTTCATGAACGATATCGCCAACCTCTGCGAGTTGGTGGGCGCCGACGTGGATAGCGTGCGCAAGGGCATAGGCAGCGATTCGCGCATCGGGAGCAAGTTCCTCTATCCCGGCATCGGCTACGGCGGTTCGTGTTTTCCCAAGGATGTGAAGGCCTTGGTGAAGACGGCGGAGGGAAAGGGCTATTCGATGAAGGTGCTCAAGGCGGTGGAAGAGGTGAACCAAACCCAGAAATCGCTTTTGGTGCGTAAGTTCCTGCGGCATTTCGACGGAAAGGTGAAAGGCAAGACCGTGGCTTTTTGGGGCTTGGCTTTCAAGCCCGGCACGGACGATATGCGCGAGGCGCCTTCGTTGGTGATGATAGACGAATTGCTGAAGGCGGGCTGCAAAATCAAGGGGCACGACCCGATTTCGATGACGGAATGTAAGCGTCGCATAGGCGATGTAATCACCTATTGCCATGATATTTACGAGGCCGCCGACGGTGCCGATGCCGTTTTTCTGGTGACCGAATGGAACGAATTCCGTGTGCCGGAATGGGAGAGGGTGAAGAAACATCTCGTTTCGCCCGTGATTTTCGACGGCCGCAACCTCTACGACAGGGAGGAATTGCGCAAGGCGGGCTTCATCTATTATGGTGTGGGGCTCAAATAATCTACTGCGATGAAAAGAGTATTGGTGACCGGCGGGTCGGGCTTTATCGGCTCGCATTTATGTGAAAGATTGCTAAAGGAGGGCAACGATGTTATCTGTCTTGACAATTTCTTCACGGGACAGAAGCAGAATGTGGCGCATCTGATAGGCAGTCCTTATTTCGAGTTGGTGCGGCACGATGTGATTCAGCCCTATTACGCCGAGGTGGATGAAATCTACAATCTGGCTTGTCCGGCTTCGCCCGTGCACTATCAATACAACCCAATCAAAACGGTGAAGACTTCGGTAATGGGGGCGATCAATATGTTGGGTTTGGCCAAGCGCATCAAGGCTAAGATTTTGCAGGCATCCACCAGCGAGGTGTACGGAGACCCGAAGGTCCACCCGCAGCAGGAAGCCTATTGGGGGAATGTGAACCCTATCGGCCTGCGTTCGTGCTACGACGAGGGAAAACGTTGCGCCGAAACGCTTTTTATGGACTATCACCGTCAGAACGGTGTGAAGATTAAGATTGTGCGGATTTTCAACACCTACGGGCCGAGAATGTTTATGAACGACGGACGGGTGGTGTCGAATTTTGTGGTGCAGGCGCTCAGGAACGAGGACATCACCATTTACGGCGACGGCTCGCAGACGCGCAGTTTTCAATATGTGGACGATTTGGTGGAGGGGATGATGCGTCTGATGAATACGCCCGATGATTTTACCGGGCCTGTGAATATCGGCAATCCGGGAGAGTTTACGATTAAGGAGTTGGCGGAGAAGGTGATTGCTTTGACGGGAAGCCGCTCCAAGCTGGTGTACCATCCCCTGCCGTCGGACGACCCCACGCAACGCAGGCCCGACATCACCTTGGCTTGCGAAAGGTTGCAATGGAAACCGGTGGTGCAGTTGGAAGAAGGATTAAAGAAAACCATCGCTTATTTTGAGGAGGAATTGCGTCGTGAACGATAGATTGACAGTACTTGTGACCGGAAGCAACGGTCAGTTGGGCAATGAAATCCGACGTGCGGCGAAAGACAGCCGTTTTTCGTTCTGTCGGTTTATTTTCGTGGATGTGGACGTGTTGGACATCTGCAACCGTGCGGATGTGCAGAACTACATCATGACCCAGAATGTGGATTTGGTGATAAATTGCGCGGCCTACACGGCGGTGGAAAAAGCCGAGACGGATGTGGAGGCGGCCTATGCGGTCAACCGCGACGGCGTGGCGGTGTTGGCGGAATGTTGCGCCGAAAACGGCACGTTCATGCTGCATGTCTCCACCGACTACGTCTTTGACGGAAATGCCACGGAACCCTATAAGGAAAGCGATGCCGTGAATCCCACGGGCGTGTACGGGGCGAGCAAGCGGGCGGGAGAGGAAGCCATGTTCGCCAAAGGGGTGAACGGGATGATTATCCGGACCGCATGGCTGTATTCTTCTTTCGGCAAGAACTTTGTGAAGACCATGCTGCGTTTGGGCGACGAGCGTCAGGAAGTGAACGTGGTGGCGGACCAGCAGGGCTGTCCCACGTGGGCCTGCGATTTGGCGGCGGCCATTATGCAGATTATCTTGAAGACGGATTTCAAGACCCGCAAGGGAGTAGAAATCTATCATTTTACCAACGAAGGAGAATGTTCGTGGTATGAATTCGCCTCGGCCATCATGCAGTTGGCTGGGAAAGATTGCAAAGTGTTGCCGATAAGCACGGCCGAATATCCGAGCAGCTGCCGTCGGCCTTTGTATAGTGTGTTGAGCAAGGAGAAAATCAAAAAGGAATTCGGTTTGGAGATTCCGCTTTGGGACGAAGCCTTGCAGAAAATGTTACTTGAACTGAAAAACTGAAGAATAGCGTGGTAGAGAAAAAAACAAAAACGACGGCGAAGAAAACCGCGAAAACGACCGCAAAGACCGCAGCGAGGAAGACCACACGCAAGCGCGCTCAGGAAGAGGCGTTGGTGGAAACCATGGTGCAGTGTATGCAGGAAAAGAAGGGACAGCATATCGTGAGCCTCGACTTGCGGAAAGTTTCGGGCGCTTCTTTCGATTTCTTTGTGATTTGCGAGGTGGATTCCGCTCCGCAGGCACGCGCCATTGCCGATGAGATAGACGAAAAGGTGTATGCCGGTTTCGGGGAAGACCCCCTGCATACCGAGGGTTATGCCAACGGCGAATGGGTGTTGCTGGACTATGGCAATGTGTTGGCTCATATTTTCAATAAGGAAACGCGCCAGCATTATCGCTTGGAAGATTTATGGGGCGATGCGGGCGTGCGTGTCTTTGAAGAAGAGGAAAATTAAGAATCCGGAGAAAAGATTATGGAAAATCATTCGAAACCCGGAGGAGGCAATCTTGGTCCCAACAGGAAACCTCAAGGCGGGAAGCGTCGCAACTTCAATATCTATTGGATTTACGGTGTGTTGTTGCTTGTTCTCCTTTATCTGCAATTTACGGGAGGCTTCGGAGGCGTGGATTTCGTCAAGACCACATGGCACGATGTGGAGGGTATGCTCAAGCGGGGCGATGTGGAGAAAATCGTGGTGGTGAACGGCGATGAGCAGGACCGTTCGGCGGAAATCTTCATCAAGCCCGAGAAAATCTACGAGAACGATATTTACGAACCCTTGCGCGGAACGGGGGGCAGGGACGGCAACAAGCATTATGTGCTTACTTTCGTTTCTATCGAAACCTTCGAGAAAGACGTGCGCATGGCGCAGCAGGAGGCCAAGGAAGCCGATACAGTGGGGCAACCGGCGGCTGTCAAGAAGCAGATCATGGAACGCCCCGATGTGGAGCTTGTGCCCGAAACACGTAGGAGTTTTTGGGAAAACGGAGGGGTGTCGTTCTTGTTTTCGTTGCTCCTGCCGGTTCTGTTCATCGTGCTTCTCTTCCGGATGTTTTCGCGGGGAATGAGCGGCGGAGGCCCGGGCGGGATGTTCAATTTCGGCAAGTCGAAGGCGCAGCTTTACGACAAAGACACCAAGGTGAGCACCACTTTCAAGGATGTGGCGGGGCTGGACGAGGCCAAGGAAGAAATCATGGAGATTGTGGATTTTCTGAAAAATCCCAAACGCTATACTTCTTTGGGCGGTAAGATTCCCAAGGGCGCCCTTTTGGTGGGGCCTCCGGGAACGGGCAAGACCCTTTTGGCCAAAGCGGTGGCCGGCGAAGCGCAGGTGCCCTTTTTCTCTCTCTCTGGTTCGGATTTCGTGGAGATGTTCGTGGGGGTGGGGGCGTCGCGGGTGCGCGATTTGTTCCGCATGGCCAAGGAAAAGGCACCGTGCATCATCTTTATCGACGAAATCGACGCCATCGGGCGGGCCCGTGGCAGGAATACCCTTACGGGCGCCAATGACGAGCGCGAGAATACCTTGAACCAGTTGCTCACCGAAATGGACGGTTTCGCCAGCAACAGCGGCGTGATTATTCTGGCGGCCACCAACCGCGCCGAGATTCTGGACAAGGCTTTGTTGCGGGCCGGCCGTTTCGACCGTCAGATTAATGTGGATTTGCCGGAAATGGAAGAACGGAAAGCCATTTTCCAAGTGCATATGAAGCCTTTGAAACTGGCCGCGGATGTGGATGTGACGTTTTTGGCGAAGCAGACCCCGGGATTTTCGGGAGCCGACATTGCCAACGTGTGCAACGAAGCGGCTCTGATTGCCGCCCGCCGCAAGAAGAACCATGTGGAGAAGCAGGATTTCCTCGATGCCGTAGACCGTATCGTGGGCGGATTGGAAAGACGCAGCAAAATCATATCGGCGGAAGAAAAGAAAGTGATTTCGTATCACGAGGCCGGACACGCCACGGTAAGCTGGCTGTTGAAATACGCGCATCCTTTGGTGAAGGTGACGATTGTGCCCCGGGGCAAGTCGTTGGGCGCGGCCTGGTATCTGCCGGAAGAACGTCAGATTACCACGGTGCGGCAGATGCACGACGAAATGGTGGCCACTCTCGCAGGCCGCGCCTCGGAAGAGGTGGTGTTCGGCGAAATCTCGACGGGTGCGTTGAACGATTTGGAAAAGGTGACCAAGCTGTGCTATGCCATGGTGGCCTACTACGGCATGAACGCCGAAGTGGGCACCTTGAGTTATTACGATTCGACAGGCGAGAGCGAATACAGTTTCGGCAAACCTTATAGCGAGAAGACTTCCGAAATGATAGACGCCGAGGTGCGCCGCATAGTGGCCGAATGTTATGCCGAGGCCAAGGGCATTTTGGTGGAGAACCGCGAAAAGTTGGATCGATTGGCCGGTTTGCTTATCGAACACGAGGTGATGTTCCGCGAGGATGTGGAGAATATTTTTGGACCGCGGCCGTTCGATGAGGTTCCGCAAGCCGAAGAAGCGAAAGAAACCGAGAATCATGCAGATTGACGAAACCATAGACAGAATGAGTGCCCGTGAACGGATTTTGAAGAAAATCCGCGAAGCGTTGACCCATGCCCCGGTGACCAGTCCGGACGGCGTGGATTTGGAACGGAATGTCTATAGTCCTATCAAGAATTCACCCGAAGAAGATTTCGCCGAGAAATTCATTGCCGCCGGCGGCTCGTTTCTTTATTGCGAGAACGCGCGCGAAGCGGTGGAGACCTTTTCGGAGCTGGTGAAGGTGCGCAGGTGGGAAGGCAAGATTTTCTGCAAGGACCCGGACGTGGCCGACCTGCTCGATTTGGCGGAAGTGGCCTATGGCAGCAAGAGCGTGGACGCGGTGGTGAGGAGCGTGGTGTTTTGCGGTTGCCGCTATCTGATAGCCCAAGACGGCAGTGTGGTGTGGAACAATGCTTCGGCGGGCCGCCGTGCCATGGCGCAGGCCGACGATGTGGTGTTTGTGGCTTCGGTGGAGCAGGTGATGCCCGATTTCAGAACGGCGGTGCGCTTGATGAAGGAAGGAACGGAAAAAATGCCGTCGCTGATTTCACGCTGGACGGGAATGCCTTGTTTCTTCGACATAGACGGCGAATCCATGACGGGATGCGGACCGAGGAATGTATATTTGATTCTTATCGATAATCTCTGAAAACCCTATGCTCAAACGATCTCTTACCGGACTTTTTCTGGTCGGAATAACGATTGCGGCCATTTACGCGGGCGGCATCTATGTGCTTATCCTCTTGGGCATCATCATGAACTTCAGTCTGTATGAGTGGAGCGGATTGATGTGGGGCACGCAGGAAAAGAAAACGATGAGGTGGGGATTGTTCGTGTCGTCCAACTTGCTGTATGCCGCCATGATGACCTTGCTCTATGCTCGGATAGGGCACGTGGACAGCGGCAAGGCCATGTTTCCGGGTTTGGTGTGGGTGCTGGCTCTTGTCGGCATCGTGATATGTTCACTCTTTAAGGAAAAGGAAGATATAAACCGCCGTTCCGTGTCGAAGGTGTTGGGCGGCAGCCTCTATGTGGGCGGTTCGTTGGGTCTGCTCAACTATTTGGCCTCCCCTTTCCATGCCGACGGCGGAAATGTGCTGATGGGCTTCTTCCTGTTGGTTTGGATGAACGATGTGTTCGCCTATCTGATTGGATCCGCATGGGGGCGTCATAAGCTTTGCGAAAGGATTTCCCCCTCCAAGACATGGGAAGGTGCCGTGGGCGGGGTGCTTTGTGCCATGGCGGGCGGCATTCTGTGGGGCGTGTTCATGTTGCCGCATGTAAATCCGATACTGTGGATTTCCGTTTCCGCCATAACTCCGATAGCGGCGATTGTCGGCGATTTGTGGGAATCGAAACTTAAACGCGAAGCGGGTGTGAAGGATTCGGGCAATCTTCTGCCCGGGCACGGAGGTTTCCTAGACAGGTACGACAGCGTGTTTATCGCCGCCCCCGTGGTGGTGGCATGGTGGCAGTTGTTTTCAATGATAATGAAATAATGAGGATGCGATACTCGATACATAAGGAAGGAATATCCAGCATCGTATGGATGGGGGTATGTTGGATTTTGATAGTTCTGTTGGCTTTTTTTTCAGACAGTTGGATTCTTTGGTCTCTTTCGGTTGCAGGATTCTTGTTTTGGTTGGCGGTTGTGTCGTTTTTCCGGATACCGGGACGGGAGTATCCCGACAAAGAGGCCGATGTTGTTTTTTCGCCGGCCGACGGCACGGTGGTGGATATCGCCGACGTGGAGGAGAAGGAATATTTCGGAGGGGTGCGCACCAAGGTGTCTATCTTCATGTCTCCCGCCAACGTGCACGTGAACCGTTATCCCGTTTCGGGCAAGGTGATGTATTGCAAGTATCATCCCGGCCGTTTCTTGGTGGCCTGGCACGAAAAGTCATCCCACTTGAACGAACACAATACCGTGGTGGTGCGTACCGATGCGGGCGTTGATATTTTGGTGCGGCAGATAGCGGGAGCGGTGGCGCGCCGCATCGTTTCCTACGCGCAGGAAGGCTCCGAGGTGAATGCGATGAGCGAACTCGGTTTTATCAAATTCGGCTCCCGCGTGGATCTGTTCTTTCCCCTCGGCACCCGGATTTGTGTGGAACTGAATGAAAAAGTGAAAGGGGGCATCAGCCGTTTGGCGGTGTTGACGGAGGAAGCGCAAAAAGCGATGTAAACTTTTTGGCAAAAATTTGTTTGAAATCAAAAAAAACGTACCTTTGCAGTCCCTTAAGAAAACGGGATGTAGCTCAGCTTGGTAGAGTACACGTCTGGGGGGCGTGTTGTCGCAGGTTCAAATCCTGTCATCCCGACCAAAGAGTCAAGTGAAAGCTTGGCTCTTTTTTTTATCGGTCCCTGTGTCGGTTTCTGCGGAAATTTTCGTATCTTGTAAGCTGTTTCCGATTGGCGAAAATCGACAATCATCACGAACTAAAAACAAAGAATTATGGAAGTTGCATTGAATGCGGTGAAATTCAAACCCACCGAAGCGTTGTCGGAGTTTGTCGACAAGAAGATGAAGAAGCTCGAAACCCTTTATCCGCAGGCCATGAAAGCGGAAGTGACCCTGAAAGTGGACAAGGATCACGACATCCACAACAAGATTGCCGACGTGCGTTTGGTGATTGCCGGTTCCGACCTGTTCGCGTCCAAGCAATGCGATACTTTCGAAGAGGCGGTGGATGAATGTGTGGATGCTATCAAGCGTCAGATAGACAAACAGAAAGAAAAATACCGGTAGGCTTTTATGAAAGACCTTTCGCAGGATACAATCTGTGCGCCGGCCACCGCGCAGGGCCAAGCGGGCTTGGCGGTGGTGCGGGTGAGCGGGGGCCGCGCCGCGCAAGCGGTCGCGGCCCTTGCCGGGGAGGGCGTGGCGAAAATGGCTTCGCACACGCTCAAACTGGCTGTATTCCGCGACGAAGAAGGCATTATCGACGAGGGCGTGGTGAGTTATTTCGCCGCGCCCCGTTCCTATACGGGCGAGGAAGTTTTGGAACTCTCGGTTCACGCTTCCTCCTATATCGTGGAACGTTTGTTGCGCGCCCTTGTGAAACAGGGCGTGCGGATGGCTACGGCGGGCGAGTTCACCCAGCGGGCTTTTCTGAACGGCAAAATGGATTTGAGTCAGGCCGAAGCCGTGGCCGACTTAATTGCGGGCGAAAGCAAGGCTGCGCACGATATGGCGATTGCCCAGCT
>CAMWVZ010000005.1 GCA_947177845.1 uncultured Bacteroidales bacterium
GTGGGGGAGGCAAGTATCCTGCTCTTCTCTCGTTCCGAAAATGCCACGTCGAGCAACTCCCAAGAAAAATCCTTTTGGAGCTCTTCTATATCGCACCCTATTTCCGAAGAATCCACCGCCGCCATAACCGCCTTGTTGCAATGGGAAAGCGAGAAATGTATCTCCGGGTGAGCGGGGAAATAGGGCTTTCCGTTCTTGGCGACAGCAATCTGCGGCAAAGGCGACAGCCCGTAGTGGTGGGCAAGAAGGGAGGCCAATACTCTTCTTGCTGTGGCGCTCAGCTGCATCGGCGACATTCCCGCCGCTTCCGTAGGTTCTATCTTAAAGAACATGTCGGTTCCATGTTATCGTCAGAAGATTCTGCCTGAAAAGATACTCGTATTTCAGGTCGTCGCAGGTCTTCTTCACCAAGAGCAGCCCGATACCGGTGCCGGGGTCCTGATCGATAGGATTGAACGGCACACCCTCGTCGCGCACTAACACGGCAAGCGTTTTCTCCGATACCGCTATCCTCAAATCAATCATCGACTTCCTCTTTTTCTTAAGCGCATGTTCTATCACGTTCTTGAGCGTTTCCTCGCAGGACAGAAGAATTCTTACCCGAAACGCCTCCGGAATATCGCGTTCGCGAAGCCATTCCTCCGCTTGTTCAAGATCTTGCATCATATCCTTTATGGAAGGTTTCACCGATATGTCGAACAAGAGGTCGGGGTTGTCGGTGGGAATCAAAATAAAGGGAATATGTTTTTCTTTTTTATTAATAATAGTGAAAGGCAAAAGCACAAGAACCACGCAGAGTTGACCGAAAGCGAAGCCCCACCAAGGATTCACCCAATCCGCACCCGAAGTGGCCACGGCGGAGAAAATCCAGAAGAACAGCATCGGCAGCAAGGGTTGACCGAAAGAAATGATAAGCGCGAGGGACTTATGGTTGTAGATTTGGTAGACCGGAATAAGGAGATATACGATGCACTGAAGCACGATATTCGCTGCAAAAGCGGGAAGAGCGACGCGCATCGTTTCCTCCACCGCAGGGTCGCCGATGCCGAAAAGGGCGGCGACCCAATTCGGAAACAGCACGAGGATAAAGGCGAGAACGGACAGCCCCACGGCAAGAAAGGAATAGGCCTTGCGCAACACAAGCGCCACCCCTCGGTTGTCGCCGGAGCCCTTGAGAATGGCCGCTACAGGCTGGAACGACTCCAAGGTACCGGTGAGCAGAATCATGGAAAACTGCAAGAGATAGACGCACACCGACAGGGTCACGATGCCGTTGCCGCCCAGATAATGAATCGCGATGGTGTTGTCTCCGAGCAACTGCACGGCAATCATCAGGGTGGCGATGCCGAAAGGCAATCCCATGGACACGATTTTCCCAAGTATCTTCACCGAGCGGGGCATGGTGAATTTCAAGGAATTTTCCTTTCGGAAATGGGGATACATCACCGTCAGGGCGGCCACATAACTCAACACGGTGGCTACGGCGGCTCCCGTCATGCCCCAACCGCACCACACAATGAAAGCGTAGTCGAGAAAGAGATTGACGGCGGTGCTGCAGGCTACGGCGGCTGTCACTCTTTTGGGCTCTCCGTCGAGTGTCACGAACATCTGCGTCACGGCCATTATCATATAGATAGGCGCGGCGGGCACGATGATGTCGAGATATTCTGCCGCGTAGGGCTGCAACGAAACATCGGGACACAACAAGGCCACCAACCCGTCCATGAAAAGAAATCCGGATATGCCTATGACGATGCCGAGGGTGGCGATAGCGGCAAGCACGATAGAGAAAAGGCGTGAGGCCTCGTCCCTTTGGTGATTGCCCATCGCCACGCCCGCCAGCATAGACCCACCCACGCCCATCAGGATGCAGAGGGCGAACAGCGTCTGCATCACCGGAGAAGCTATGTTGATAGCGCTCATCGCCGTTTCGTTGATGAAGTGGCTGAGCATGAGGCCGTCGACAAGCGTGCCTACTTGCGAGGCCGCAGCGGTGAGGACCGAGGCGAGCAGGAATCCCCGGAAAGCCTTTCCTACAAGATAGGATGAACGGGTGGGCATCATAGGTCGAAGAAACTTAAGGATTCTATGGCCTTGATGAACCGTTCCACATATTCGTGCGAGGTGGGGTTCCACCGGAAACCGAGCCTGTAGAGAATCTGCGTGGTGAACTCCGCATCGTAACGAATGAAGACGGTGTGGGTTGCCGCATCGGAATCATAGGCCAGCAGCGGTTGGAGCGCGTTCACCTTTTCCGGAATATCCATGGCTTCGCGTTCGGCTTTCATGAATTCGTCGTTTTCCACAGACCGCACCTCATGGCCCTCGTTGTTGAGGATATGAAGCACATCGCCCAACGGCAACCGGTGGTTGTTGCAGGGGTGGAAGACAATCATATCCGTAGGCGTGGAACCGAGAAGAAGGATGGCCCGGCAAACTTCGTCAATCGGAGAGAATTCGCAAGGCGCATCGAGCACGGCATACGGAGCGCAACCCAGAGCGACATAGGCTTTCAGTCTTCCCATAAACGCATTGCTGTTGAAGTTGATCTGAAACTCTCCGTCGACGGCGCGCGCCGAAAGGTTGCCCACCCGCATGATTTTGGCCTTCAATCCGCTGTCGCGTATAGCGGTAAGTATCAATTCTTCCGCCTTGTATTTGGAACTTACGTATTGGTTGGCCAAACTCTGTCCGAAGTCGAACATGTGTTCGGTAAGCATGATTTCGGGGTCCGGATAACCGTTCACGCTTTCTCCGGCCACACTCACCGTGGAGATATGGATAAGCCGCGCGTCTTTTTGCAGACACAGCGCAATCAGGTTCCGCACGCTCTCCACATTAACCAACTCGATATCGTTGCCCGCCGAGAAATGCTTTACGTTCGCGGCGCAATTGATGACGGTATCCACTTTCAGTGTGGCGCTTACGGCTTCGGGAATCGGGGCCGTAACCTCGCATTCCTCAATGCGCACTCTGCCGTTGGCGAACTCTTCCTCGAAAGTGTTGTCGAAATAGTAGAAAAGGAGTGTCTTGAGACGGCTTTCGGGCGAAATGTCGCCTTTCCTGCGCAGGAGGCAGACTATCTTTCCGCTGTGGTTTACAAGAAGTTCGTGAAGCATGTGGATGCCCATGAAACCGGTGGCGCCGGCAAGCAGCACATCGCCCAATTCCGCCCGTTCTCCGTTGAGATAGGCCTCCAAGGTGTTCTTGGCGAGGACACTTTCGAATTCCGATTTTTTCTCCTCTCCGGAAGTGAGGGAGATTTCGGTCGGTGTCACCGACATGGCATCCTGTTTCTTCCCCTTGATCATATCGGCCAACGCTCTCGGGGTGCGTGCCTCAAACACATTCTTGTAGGTTACGCTGTATCCGGCGCGGGAAATGGCCGCCACCACCTTTATCGCGCTTATGGAAGTGCCGCCGATAGAGAAGAAATCGTCGTTGGCTCCGGTGCGCTCGTTGCCCAACACGGCCGTGAAAGCGTCCGCAATGAGGTTTTCGAGCCTTCCCTCCGGTTCCACGTACTCGGCGCCGGCGGCAATCTCCGGCAAGGGCAATGCCTTGCGGTTGGTCTTGCCGTTGGGCGTCAAGGGCATCTCCTCAATCCTCATGTAGGAGTCGGGCACCATATATTCGGTGAGGCGCGAGGCCAGGAATTCGCGGAGTTTTTCCGTGTTGATTTCCTGCGGGGCGGTATAATACAGAACCAAGTGCTGAATCTTATTGACTTCGCACACGTTGGCCGCCACTTTCCCGATGCCCTCGAATTGCAGGGCCACATTCTCTATCTCGCCGAGTTCGATGCGCAGGCCACGCAGTTTCACCTGATGGTCGATACGTCCGAGAATCACGATGTCGCCGTCGGGTGTCCATTTGGCGAGGTCTCCGGTGCGGTAGGCGTTCTCTCCCTGATAGCACACGTAAGATTCGGCGGTCTTTTCGGGCAGGTTGTTGTAGCCAAGCCCCAATCCTCTGCCGAAGATATACAGTTCTCCGATAGCTCCCACGGGCAGTTCTCCACCCCATGCATCCACCACCCGCTGCGACTGGTTGTAGAAGGGCGGACCGGCGATGACGGGTGTGTACGGACTCATTTCATAATGGTTGCTGCCCACGGTAGTTTCCGTCGGACCGTATTCGTTGACGGCCTTGCCTTGGAAACCTGTATCGTAGAGTTTGGCAATCAAGGCGTTTTGGAAACCTTCTCCCCCGATGTTCAGGTGATTGCTTTGCGCCACGGCCTTGCGGAAATCCGGCAGGTCGAGCATCGCATCCAGACGGCTCGGGGTGGTGTCGAACGAATCCACGTGATTGTCGAGCATCAACTTGGCAAGCATCACCACATCCTTGCATTCCTCCTCGTTGGCAAGCACCAAGGTATGGCCGCAGGTGAGCGAAACGCCGAGATTGTTGAGGGAAGCATCGAAAGAAATGGTCACCAGCAGCATTTCCACTTGGGTCTCCGGACGGTCTTTGTAGAATTGGTCGTAATAGCCGAAGAGATAGTTGCAAATGGCCCGCTGCGGAATCATCACCCCTTTGGGCCGTCCCGTGGAGCCGGAAGTGTAGATCATATACGCCACATCTTCGGGGAACACTTCCACGTTCGGTCTGTTTTCGTTTGTTTCGGAAAGGAGCTCCTCAACATCAATGGCGTTCTCGAAAAGCGGAACCCTGTCGGCGGTGGTGATGATGTACCGGGCATTGCTGTCCTCCGTAATCAGCTTGATTCGCTCCGCGGGATAATCGGGGTCGCAGGGAATGTAGGCCGAACCGGTCTTCATGGTTCCGTAGATAGCCGTGATGAGGCTCGCCTTTCTCGGCAGCAATATCACGATTCTGTCGCCGTGGCGCACACCTTTCTTTATAAGGGCATTCGCGATACGGTTGCATTCGTTGTCGAACTGACGGTACGTCAACTTTCTGTCGCAGGCAACGAGGGCCGTTACATCCGGCGTCTTGTCTGCGCATATCTCCATTTGACCGTGCATCGATTTGTAGGGAATATCGCACGTCCGGCCATATCGCAGGGTGTCGAGTTTGGCCAAGGCCGGTGCGTCGGACATCATGCCGTCGGTCAGACACCCGGCATTCACCAAGCTCGAGGAAAGGCTCGCCGTCATGCGGAGCAACACTGTCATGTCGTCGATGCCATAATGGGAAGTGTCGTATTCCAACACAAGCTCGAAATTCTTGTTTTTGTCTTCAAAGACAAGCAAGGTCAAGGGAACCTTGGCGGTGTTGAGGGCAAGGGGAATCTGCTCGGCGCTCAATGTGTCCGGTCCGGCATTTCCCGAAAGGTCGATGCCTCCCTCATAGACATACATGATTTCGGGGTGAATTCCTTTTTTGTCCACAAGGGTTGTGAAAGGATAGAAATCATAATCCTGTGTTGTGAGGAACTGCTTCTGTATGTCGGTGGCGAATTGGGCGGGCGTGATTTTCTTGGGGTCGGCGCATCTTGAAACCACGGGAAGGGTCTTCACGAACATACCCGTGGAAGAAAGTAGCCGGACATCGTTCCTGCCGTTGTTGACGGTGGTGATTTGAATGGTCTCCTCCCGAACGAGGCGATGCAGAATCTGCAGGAAAGCCGCCAGCATATAATTGCTTACCGTTATGCCTTTCGCCGTGCAGAAATTCCGTATATCCTCCGCTTTCAAGCCCATTTTGATGCGTCCCATACCTCCGGCGATATCGTTGTCGGGATGCGAGCTGCGGGGATAGGAAGTCGACTCCGAATCACCGATGAGAGTATCGAACCATTTTTCGGCATTCTCGAAGCTTTCGCTCTCTAATAAATCCTTTTCGTGCAGGGCGTGATCCAAGGCACTGTATTCCTCCGCTTGGAGTTTTTCTCCCCGGTATGCCTTGCGTATGTCTTCGAGAATTACCATGGCCGACATACCGTCGAACAGGATGTGGTGTGCATCGATAAGCAGATAGACATTGTTGAGATAGGTGTATATCCCGCAACGGAAGAGGGTGTCGTTGAACAGGTCGAAAGGACGGATCTTGCTCTGGAAGAATGCCGCGTCGGGCATTCTGTCGAGTGCCGTAATCTCTATATCGAAGTCTTCGGCGCTTCGCGGTTCCTGCATCACGTCTCCGTTCCTCCATACCATTCCCGTCATCAGGCCCGGGTGTGCCGCAAGCATATCCAACACGGCTTTCTTCAATCTTTCCGCATCGGTGCCGGCACCGAATCTAAACGCCTGGGGAATATTGTATTGCAGGGCGTTCCGGTTCATCTCCCAATCGATGTATACGCCCCTCTGATTTTCGGAAAGAGGATAGTATCTGCGTTTGGAAGCCTTGTTTCCGTTTTCAGGAGAGGAGGTCGGCGCCCCGTTTACATCAAGGCCTTGGGCGATTTCCCTGACGGTAGGCGACGACATCACCGTCTTGGCGGTAATCTTCACGCCTATCTGTTTGACGATAGCCGCCACGAACCGCATCGCCATGAGCGACGTGAGCCCCACCGAAAGAAGATTGGTGGTGACCCCGAAGTCATCGTGTCCGAGCACATCCTTGGCTATATCGAAAAGTTTTCGTTCCGATTCGGTCTCGGGAGCCACAATCTCGGCTTTCTCCTGTTCCGGTACGGGAAGACGCTTGCGGTCTATCTTTCCGTTGGGTGTCAGCGGCATTTCATCAATTTGCAGGATGAGTTCGGGAACCATGAATTCCGTCAACTCCTCCCGCATATATTCGCGCAGACGCTCGGCGGTGAGGTCGCTTTGGTCCGCCCTCGTGAAATAGCCCACCAGCATTTCCATATTGCCGAGCTGTTTGACGGCGGCGGCGAACGCTTTCACATCGGGGTGTTTGGTCGCCACAGCCTCTATTTCTCCGAGTTCTATCCGCAATCCGCGCAACTTGACGAGCCCGTCGGAGCGGCCGATGAACTCTATGTCGCCGTTGGGCATGAACCTGCCGTGGTCGCCTGTGCGGTAAGCCTTTTTTCCGTCTATGGTGATGAATTTTTCGGCGGTCAATTCCGGACGGTTGAGGTATCCCCGTCCCACACCGGCGCCCAATATCACGAGTTCTCCGGCCACTCCCTTGGGAAGCACTCTCTGATAGGGGTCGAGTATCCGCACCTCATAACCGCTGATAGGCCGTCCTATATCCTTTCCGTCCGTAAAGTCCTTCAGATGAAAGGCGGTGGCCGCTACGGAACATTCCGTAGGACCGTAGAGATTGTGGAAAGCATACGGCAATCCTCCCAACGGAGGCAGTTTTTCGCCGCCGCTGCTCAACACCCGCAGGGTGGAGAATTCGAACAGGGTAGCCATTTGCCACGCTATCTGAGTGGTCATGAACATCACGGTGATTTTCTCCCTTTCCACATAGTCGTGCATGGCGGTCAGGTCGAGCCGTATATCCTTGTCGAAGATATGAAGGGTGGCACCGGTACTCAAAGTAGGATACAGGTCCATGGTATGGGCATCGAATCCGAAGGCGGCATACGCAACGACGCGGTCCGTCGCCGTCATGCCGGTCATGGCGGTATAGGCCGCCACATAATTGACCAGACCGGCCTGTTCAAGCACCACGCCTTTGGGTTTACCGGTCGACCCGGAAGTGTAGAGAACCACCATAGACGAGTCGGGTGCCGGTCCTTCCCACGATTCGGAGGAAGAAGGAGCGGGAAGCGCCTCAAGCGTAGAACTTGTAACGGTCTCCCCCTTGTAGGACGGGATTTTTTCCTCCACCACGCCGTCGTCGGCAAGAATTATCCTAACGCCGGCATCCTCTATCATGAACATCAGACGCTCTTCGGGAAAATGAGGATCGAGAGGCATATAGGCACCCCCCGCTTTCATGATGGCCATAGGATAAATCACCATAAGCTCCGACCGCTCTATCATCACACCCACCACCGACTCCCTGCCGATGCCGAACTTATCGCGGAGCATGGCCGCAAGCCGGTTTGTGATATGGTCGATTTCCTTATAGGTGTATTTCTTGTCTCCGAACACCACCGCCACATTCTCCGGGTAGGTTGCCGCCGCCTGTGCAAACATCTGCGGTATGGTGAGGGAGTTTTTCGCCAACGAGGCTCCTCCGTCCGCCAATTTCATCGCCTCCTCGTATTCCTCCTTGCCTGTCAACGAAAGGGAAGCCAGTGGCGTTTCGGAGGGAAGACGCAGGATTTGCCGCAACACACATCCGAAAGTGTTCGCCAAAGTCCGCATCAAGGTCTCGCTGAAAAGATCGTTGCGGTATTCCACTTCAAGAACCGACTTGCCCTCCTTGAAAAACATCTGGGCGGTAATCTTCGAGCCCGTGGCGAGCATCTCCAGCTCCGTCACTTCGGGGCGTTTCCCTTTGATTTCGGGGAAAGCAAGGAAGTTGCCTTGAAAAGAGAAGAGAAAATCCGATGTCACCCCATAGTCGCGGGCAACGTCGGCAAAGGAATACAGGTCGTAGTCGCGCGCCGTCTTCAAGTCTTCTTGAGTTTTCGACAGCAAGGCGTTCAGGGAGGTTTGTCCGTCGGTCTTCACCCGCACAGGCAACGTCTTGACCATCATACCGAAAGTGCGGTCGTAGTTGTGGCCTTTTCTGCCGTGGTAAACGGTTGCGAACGTTACGTCCTCGCGTCGGTTAAACACTTGACACACGATTCCCATGGTTGCCGTCGACGGTACGCTCGAGGGCAAGGTGTTTTTTTCGCAATACGAAAGGTAAGCGTTCGGAACTATGTCGAGATCCACCTCTATCTTATGGTAGGTTTCTTCCGCTCCCGGCTTGGAAGCGAGGTCCGGCAGAATGTCGAAAGCGGTATTCGCACCCTCCAGAAATTCGTTGTATTTCTCTTTCGCTTCCTGCAGACGGGGCGTTTTTCTGTCGGCCGCTTCTTTCTCCGCCAGTTCATACACCGTGGGAGATTCTTTCGCGATAGGCTCTCCCTTCAATGCCGCATCCAAGGCACGGAGCATCAGTTGGCGGCTTGCACCGTCGAGCAACGTATGATGAAAATCGGAGAAGAGATAGACCCCCTTCTCCGTCTCAATCACCTTCAGACGGGCCAGCGGGGTGTCGTTCAAGTCGAAGGGCGTTACCAAACTTTGCACCGTATCGTGCAAGGTCTTGTCGTCCATCTTGACCCTTTCTATTTCGAGAGGATTTGACACCGAGCCATCTTTCCACAAAGGATTTCCCTCTTCGTCGACGGTTATCCTCGCCGACATGCTCGGAAAGGCTTCCACCACTTTGGCAAGCGCGTCCGCAAGTTCTTCGGCACCGACATGGTCGATTTTGAAGAGATAGGGAAGATGATACATCAATTTTTCGGGATTCCTCACGCTTTCGAAGTAGAGCCCGAGTTGTGTTTGTGTAAGAATATTCATATTATTTCAGATTGAAGAGTGAGGAAAAACCGGTCATATCGAATATCGGACGCACGTCGGCGGTGAGGTTGACCACCTCTAAGGTGTGTCCGGAATCTTTCACTTTCTTGAGAAGCGAGATGAAAGACCTGAGGCCGGCACTGCTGATATATTCCATTTTTGCGCCGTCGATAACGAGATCGCCCCGAAAATCGCCGAGTTCACCCACTTGTTTGTCAAAATCACGTGAAGTCAAGGTGTCGAGTCTTCCAGCCACCTTAATCAATGTGATGTTGTCTTTTTGCTCTACTTCCAAAGTCATAATATTAGCTTTTAAGGATTATCGTCAATATGTTTTTGTGGTTGTGGTAGCGATACCCGATAGATTCGGAAAGCCGGCGCATGAGAAAAATGCCGAGCCCTCCGATTTCCCTTTGCTCCCAATCGAGTGTCGTATCCACTTCCGTATCGTGCTTGAGGGGATTGAATTCCGCTCCATGGTCTTGAATCGTTATGACAACGCGCTCATTTTCATTTCTTAAATCGAATTCGATAGGTTCTTCGGGATGAGGTACGGGAGAGTGGTGGATGATGTTGGTTACCGCCTCTTCCGCCACCAGCATGATTTTTTTGACAAAGTCCGCGTCCCATTTATCGGAAATTCCGATTTCCCGAATCGCGGTCATCAAAGGCTCCAGCTCCGCGACATCATAGCGCAACTGCATGCTTATTCCGTCGTTCGGGAAGGCGGAGAGGCAAAGCATCGTGATATCGTCCGAATAATTGTTTGCCGAATACTTCTTTATTTCATCCCCGATAGAGGCGACAATGGCGGTTGTCGAAGGCTGCGTGCTTATGGCCGTCGTGACGGTCTGCAACAGCCTTTCCTGACCATAGAAGACTTTTTGCGGATTTTCCGCCTCCGACAGTCCGTCGGTGTACATGAAGAGCGTATCTCCCGCTACAAAGGGAATTTCTTGCTGGGTGTAGGGGAAATTCGGCAGAATTCCGACGGCAAGGGCGGCGGGAAGATTCAGATAGGAACATCCCAAGGCGGAACGGAGGATAGCGGGATTATGTCCGGCATTCGAAATCACGAGTTTTTCGGCCGCCGTATCGATATAGCCCACCTGTAAGGTAACGAACATATTGTTCGGGTTGTCGGCGCACATATTGTCGTTGATTCTCGCCACAATTTCCGAGGGTTGGAGCTTTTGCTGGGCGGCGAAATGGAAAAGACTCTTCACATAACTCATCATCAAGGCTGCGGGAATGCCTTTTCCGCTCACGTCCGCTATGATGAAATACAGGGATTTATCTGTGTCCACATAATCGTAGAGGTCTCCACCCACCTCCAGCGCCGACTCCTGAAACGCCGACAGACGGAGTCTTTTTGAAGTAAAGGTGGCTTCCGGTGCCGGGAGGAGGGAACGTTGAATGTCGCGGGCAATCCGGAGCTGACTTTCCATTTGTTCCCGCGCACGCGTATTCTCCTTTATTTCGGCTATATACCTGTTGATGGAATCTTTCATAAACGACATAGCCTCTCCCAATCGCGACAAATCGGCATATCGCCTTGTTTCGGGAATCACGATGTCGAAATTTCCGTTGCCAATGTCGATAGCCGATTGGGTGAGCCTTTTGAGCGGCTGCATGGCGCGGACAAGGGTCATTCTCACCACCGCGATGAGGAGGATGAAGCCGATTACAAGAATCAGAAGCAAGGGCAAGCGGATTCGCGAGGTGACGGATGCGACGGAATGGCGGGGAGAAGCGGTGCCGATCACGATATTTATGCTCTCCACCGGGGTGAACGTGCAGATAAACTCCGTGCCGTTCATCGTAACGGTTTTTCCTGTTTGGAACGCGGATGCGAAGGACGGAAAATCCTGTTGAACTTGTGGATACCCTTCGAGAAATTCACCGTCTTTGGTCAGGATGAAGGAATAGCTGCCGGGATAGGGTATAAGACGATGCAGCTCTTCGTCGAGCATACTGATGGCTATATCGGCGGTGACTTCGCAGGTGGTTTCCCCGGAGGCGTTGACGACAGGGAGTGCGTAGGTCACCATAAGGCATTCTCCGGCGCCTTTGTCTTCATAAGGTTTACTCCATGCGCCCTCGCCCAAATTCAAGGGGGTGCGGTACCATTCGCAGGAGGTATAGTTGTAGTCGGTTTCTCCCAATTGCTTTAGTGTCACTGTATCTTTGTCCCGACACAGATATTCCATCCATTCCCTTCCCGTGGGTGTCGCTTCGGGAATCATGGCTATGCCGCAGCCCTCGATAATGGAATCGCTCTCAAGCAGGATTTTCAGTATGTCGCCGGTATGCTGTTTTATCTGTGCGATATCGAGCAGGCGTGCTTCCGGCACCGTGCGCTTTACGTTTTGTTCGACCGCATAGAACCGGCTGTCGAGGTTGCTCACCATTTCCGTCTGAAGCAAGCGGGTGATATGTTCCGCCTGTTCGGATTCACTTTTCGCCGCATAAAACTCCACGATGAGTATGATGGCGATGAAAACGCCGATACTCACGTACATAACGTAAAGCGAAAGTTTATCCGACAAATTCATAAAAGGTAGGTTTTTGATATTCTATGAATTGCTAATCGCGAAGATAATAAATTTTCAAGTATCTTGTGTGAACGGGCCGAAAGTGCATACCTTTGCAGGGTTATGGAAAATATGAAAGAAAAGGAAGCGAAGATAGAGGCGTTTGTGGAGAATGAGCTTGCGCCGGCTTTGGATAGTAAGTGTTCGGCCACCGTTACGTTCTACGGTTTTTCGGACGAGGGAAAGGCCAAAATGGGGCTCAAGACCACTTGCGGGAATTGTCCCCGCGCGCGGGCCACGATTTTGCAGAGTGTCAAGGTGGCGCTCAAGACCGTTTTCCCCGAAATCCCGGATGTGGAACCCATCTATTGGTAATAATACAAAAAATGAAATTCAGCCAAGCGAAGATAAAAATGTTGTATGGCGTGCTGCTTATCGCCATATTGTCTTGTGCGGCCTTTCTGATTGCCGAGTTGCCGTTTGTAAAGAGAATATCGTTCAGCCCGCTCATTGTGGGTATCTTGTTGGGAATGATCTATGCCAATACATGGCGCAAGCGCTTGCCCGAATCGTGGGTGCCCGGCATTCAGTTCAGCGCCAAACAGTTGCTCCGTCTTGGCATTATCCTCTACGGTTTTCGGCTCACGATTGCCAATATCGTGGAAGTGGGGTGGAGCGCCTTGGCGGTGGATGCCATTATTGTGGTCGGTACCATTCTGATAGGCATTCTGTTCGGCAGGATGCTCAACATGGACCGCGACACGGCTTTGCTCACCTCGGTGGGCAGTTCCATTTGCGGCGCGGCGGCGGTCTTGGGGGCGGATGCCACGATTAAGCCCCAGCCCTATAAGACGGCGGTGGCGGTGTCGACGGTGGTGATATTCGGCACAATTTCGATGTTCCTCTATCCTGTTCTGTACCGCAACGGCTGGTTGGGGCTAGATCCGCAGCAAATGGGGCTTTATACGGGGGCCACCTTGCACGAGGTGGCGCATGTGGTGGGCGCGGGCAACGCCATGGGCGCCGAAATCCAAGATACGGCCACCATTGTCAAGATGATACGGGTCATTATGCTTGTGCCGGTTCTGTTGGTGCTGGCGTTCACCGTCCGTCCCAAGGCAGACCCCACCGTGGCGCAGCCGCAGGCCAAGAAAGGCAAAATCGCCGTTCCTTGGTTCGCTTTCATCTTTTTGGTAGTGATAGGCTTCAATTCGCTCGACCTGTTTCCCTCCGCTTACATCGGCTATATCAACGTTTTCGATACCTTCCTGCTCACGATGGCCATGACCGCCTTGGGCACCGAAACGAGTTTCGACAAGTTCAAAAAGGCCGGGCCTCGCCCGTTTCTGCTGGCGTTCCTGCTTTATATATGGCTCTTTTTCGGGGGATATGCGCTCACCCGCTATCTGGCCCCGTTGATGTAGGATATTTTTTCTGCGGCGCGAAATTTGCAAACTCATAAAAAAGATGTAACTTTGCGCTCCTTTCGGAAAGGCACCGTAGCTCAACTGAATAGAGCATCTGACTACGGATCAGAAGGTTGCGGGTTTGAATCCCACCGGTGTCACAAGAATACAGACGGTCGCTTCGGCGGCCGTTTTTTTTATCTGTTCTGAAAATATCATAATCCTGTATAATAAATAGTTGCAATTCATATATGGCAATTTTAGGTTAGGCGGAGGCTCGAAAATACCTACACGTTAGTATTGGGCAGCCCTGCGCCTCGTTGCAATTTTGCATCGGTTTTTCAACCACCCCCGAAATGTAAAATTGCAAACCATGAAAAAGTTTTTGTTTTTCTCCTTGATTTCCGTGAGCCTCGCGCTCCTCGCCGTTTCGTGCAAGGAACCCGAGCCTAAGGATACCGAAATCCGTCGTGCCGCTAATCTCGATGCTTCGGCCTACGACCAATGGGTTTATTTCTCCTTTGCAGACGGCAAGGCCACCGCGCGGGCCTATACCGAGGCCGCGCCCGAAAAATGGGATGTGGCTTTTCACCGCGAGAATGTCCGCACAAACGGCGGTGCCGCCCTCAAGACCGATTTCACCGCCTTGGCACAGGTGGTGGCTCTCCCCGCCGAAGGTTTCGTTGCCGATGTCCAAGACAGCATTATCGTCGATATGAGCCAGATGATGCAGGGCGTTATCGGTTATGCCGAAGCGGAGATAAATCCCGCTTTGAACGAATGGGTAACCCGCGACGGTATGCCTCCCGTCTATACGGTGCGTGAGAATGTGTATATCGTGCGCACCCGCGAAAATACATACGCGGCGATTAAGTTCACCTCCTATAAGAACGATGTTGACAAGACCGGCTATGTTTCGTTCGACTATAAATATCCGATTGTTTTTTAGGTTTGTTAGGTTTGTAAACATTTGCCTCTGCGTCCTTTCGGGCGCGGGGGCTTTGTTTCTTCCTGCATTTTCGCAGGCGCAGCAACTTTCTCCGTATGCTTTCGACGACACGGCGGTTGCTTGTCAGATCCAGCTTCATGCCGTGGTTATCACAGGCACCCGCACGCCCAAGATACTCAAGGACGTGCCGGTGGTTACAAGGGTGATTTCTTCCAAGGAAATAGAAAAGACAGGCGCCCTCGATATAGCCGATGTGTTGCAGACCGAGATTCCGGGCGTGGAATTCAGCCGTCAGATGGACGGGCAGGTGGTGATGAACATGCAGGGCATGGGCGGCAGCGATGTCCTCTTCTTGATAGACGGGGAGCGCATGGCCGGCGAAAGTCTCAACAACATAGATTACGAGCGCCTCAACACGGACAATATCGAACGGGTGGAAATCGTGCGCGGCGCGGGTTCGGCTCTCTACGGCTCCAACGCGATAGGCGGCGTGGTCAACATCATCACCAAGGAGGCCGAGCGGCCTTGGTCGCTCAACGTAAACGGACGCTACGGTTCAAACAACGAATGGAAAACGGGCGCCGCCTTGGGCTTCGACCGCAAGAAATTCAACAGTCTCACCCATATTTCCTATAAATCGGTGGATACCTATACGCTTCAAGGCACGGATCCGTCGAGTTCGCCATCCATTATATATGGAGGACGCACCTTCAACGCCAACCAAAGTCTCCGCTATGATTTCCTGCCCAACTTTTCGCTTAAGCTGCGGGGCGGATTCTATCACAGGGAACGCGATTACACCGAAACGCGCATCAACCGCTATATCGACGGTACGGTGGGCGTGGTGCTCGACGGCAATCTCACCGACAAGGCGCATCTGCGGGCCGACTATGCTTTCGACCTCTACGACAAATACAATTTCTATCCTCGGGCGGCGTTGCTGACCAAGGAATACAGCAATATGCAGAACAAGGCCAATGTGCAGCTCGATTATAACTTCACGCCCGAAAACATCCTTACCGCCGGTGCCGAATACTTCAACGAAACCTTGATGTCCAACCAGTTCGACACCACTTCCGACGGCGCGTTCAGGAAGTACATGGCCCACACGGCCGTGGCCTACGTTCAGCACGACATTCAATTCAAGAAACAATGGTATCTGGTCTATGGATTGAGAATGGACTACAACAGCAGTTTCCGTCTTCCTCATCTTTCGCCCAAGGTGTCGTTGATGTATAAAATCAAGCCGGTTTCGCTGCGGCTTTCGTATGCGGGCGGATTTCGTGCACCCTCGCTCAAGGAGATGTATTCCAACTACGATATGGGCGGCATGGGCTGGTTCATCATCTACGGAGACCCGAACCTGAAACCCGAAAAAAGTCAGAACGTGATGTTGAGTGCCGAATACGCGCACAAGCGTTTCAGCCTCACTTTGAGCGGCTACTATTGCCACACCCGCGACAAGATAACCACCATCTACAATCTCAGGCAGGATACGGCTTTCTACCGCAACGTGAATATGTCGCACACGGCCGGATTCGATGCCGGTTTCGTGGTGAAACTGCCCTACGGTTTCGGCATCAAGCTCAGTTATGCCTATGTGTTCGACCGGCAGAAAGAGGGTGGGGTGAATGTGAGTTATGCGCGCCCGCACACAGGGGTGGCGCGTTTCGACTATCATTTTGAGAAAGGCGGATATGGTTTGGGCGTGTCGTTGAGCGGGCGCGTGCTTTCGAGCCTCCATTCGGTGGCCGCCACAAGCAGCAACGACGAAAACGGAAAACCTGTCTACGAGCAGGTGCATTACCCGGCCTACACGATGTGGAAACTCAATGTCAACCAAAGCTTCATGGATGCGTTTTCGCTCAACGTGGGCATAGACAACCTCTTCAACTACAAGCCGTCCAACTACGACCTTGTGTCGTCCACTTCGCCGGGCATCACGTTCTATGTATCGCTTTCGGTGGATATGGACGATGTGGTGGACTTGGCTCGAAAGAAACGGAAAAGATAACGTAAAGATTTAGATATTGTGATGAAAAAGAAGACGATATTCGCCATAGCGGTAGGTGCCGCGTGTGTGCTTGTGTTATGGACGTTGTGGATTTCCTTGGCTTCTCCCACCCGCATTGCGCTTGTGAATTTTCAGGATTTCCAAGTGGCCAAAATGGTGCGTTCCTCCGAAAACAGGTTTGTGAAGGTGCGTCCGTTGGGAGAGGATGCGTGGGCGCAGGTGAGGAAATACGATGCGGTATTGGTGTTCGGCATGGGGTTGCGCATTACGGGCGAAGAACGCGCCCTGTTGCAGAAGATAGCCGACAAGGGTGTGCCTTTCTACACTTTCGCCGCCACCAGTCCCGACAACAACATCTGCAATCTCGACAGCCTGCAGGCCGCCACCGTGGAAGCCTATCTGGAAAACGGCGGCACGTCCAACTACCGGAGCCTGTTCCATTATATACGTAAGGAACTTTGCGGAAAAAGTCTCTTTACGGGAGAAGTGGATTCGGTGCGGAAAATCAATCCCGACTGCCTGTTTCATATAGGCGAGGACTTGTCTTTCAACACCGTGGCCGAATACGAAAGTTATCTGAAACGGCAGCATCTCTATAAGGACGGGCAGAAGAAAATTGCGCTCGTTACCGGTATCGCGGGGCCGTTCAACACCAATACCGAACATTTGGATTCCCTTATCGTGGCCTTTCAGGAGAGAGGGTATCGGGTATATCCGATTGCCGGTTTCTCCAAGCGTTTGGATTTTCTGTGCGAAATCGAACCGGACGCGGTGGTTTACCTGCCGCACGGACGATTGATTATGGGGCAGGGCGACCGTGCCGTGCAGTGGTTGCGTGCGAGAAACATTCCTCTTTTCTGCCCGCTTACGATGAACGCCACCTACGACCGTTGGATGGCCGACAAGCAGGGCATGAACGGCGGATTCCTGAGCCAAAGCGTGGTGATGCCCGAACTCGACGGCGGTATTCTGCCCTATGCGCTCATCGCCCAATATAAGGACAAGGACGGCATCTATCTCTTCAAGACCATACCCGAGCGTCTCGAGGGGTTCTGCAATACGGTGGAGGCTTATATTCGTTTGAAAGAAAAGTCGAACAAAGACAAGAAGATAGCCGTTTACTATTTCAAGGGGCCCGGTTCGGCGGCCTTGACGGCGGCGGGCTTGGAGGTGGTTCCTTCGCTCTATAATATGTTGCGCCGTCTGCAACAGGAGGGCTACAATCTGAGCGGTCTGCCCGCTTCGGTGCAGGAGTTCGGGAAGGTATTGATGGAACGCGCCCCGGTGTTCAACAGTTATGCCGAGGGCAGCAGGGCCCGTTACCTTTCGTCGGGCTATCCGCAGTGGGTAAGGGGGAATGATCTCGATGCATGGCTCAAGAAGGCCTTGTTGCCGGAAAGTTATGCGGCGCTTACCGACCGCTACGGTGCCGTTCCGGGCGATGTGGCCGTCGCCTGCATCCGTTTCGGCAATGTGGCGGTGCTTCCGCAGCCGGTGCAGGGCACGGGCGAAAACTCTTTCCAAGCCGTGCACGGTTCCAATCCCGTGCCGCCCTATCCCTATATCGCTTCGTATTTTTGGGTGCGCGAGGACTTCGGTGCCGATGCGATGATTCATTTCGGCACACATGGTTCGCTCGAATTCATACCCGGCAAGCAGGTGGCGTTGAGTTCGGCAGACTGGACCGACCGTTTGGTGGGCGATGTGCCTCATTTCTACATCTATACGATTGCTGACGTGGGGGAAGCCATGATTGCCAAACGCCGTTCCTACGCCACTACGATAAGCCACTTGAGCCCTCCGTTCATGGAAAGCGGATTGGGGCGCGAGCTGGCGCGGATGCAGTCGATGACGGGCGATTATCTGTCCAAGGCCGATGACGGAAATCCGATGCCCGAAAAAAATCTTGAGATTAAGAGAATGGCGGTGAAAATGGGCTTGCACCGCGACTTGGAGCTGGACAGCGATTTGCAGAAGCCCTACACCTTGGCGCAGATGAAGCGGATAGACGATTTTGCCGCCGAATTGGTGCAGGAAAAGATAGGGGCGGGGCTTTATACGCTGGGGGTGCCTTTCCCCGAAGACAAGATTTTGAGCTCGGTGCGCCTCATGGCCAAAGACCCCGTGGCGTTCAGTCTGGCTGAGGTGGATATCTGCAAGGGGCGGTTGGAGCGGAGCCGTCTGAAAGACCGTGCCTATTTCGCCAAGCACTACTACGGCAGGGCGGAGGAGGCTATCGGGAAGATTCTCCGCAATCCCGCCACCGATATACGTTCCCTTATTTTGAGTTGGGGCGTGCGTGCCGAAGAATACGACAAAGCCTGCCGTGGGGCGGACGGGCCGAAGGGCCATATGCCTATGGGCGGCGGGATGCCTGCGAAAACGGATGCGGGAGAAGAGGCGCTGATGAAGGCTATCCTTGCGCTCAAATTGAATTTGGAAAAGATAGACGAGAGCCGACGGATGTTGGGGCAAAGCCCCGAAACCGAAGTGGGCTCGTTGGTGAACGCGCTCGGCGGAGGCTATGTGGCGCCCACTTCGGGTGGCGATTTCATCGCCAATCCGTCAGCTCTCCCTACGGGGCGTAACCTCTACGCTATCAATGCCGAGACCACACCCACAGCCGCCGCTTGGGAAAAAGGCAGGAAAATGGGCGAGGAGATGATTGCCGACTATGCAGCCAAGCACGGCAAGATTCCGGGCAAGGTGAGCTTTACGCTTTGGTCGGGCAGCTTTATCGAGAGCGAAGGCGCTACCTTGGCGCAGATTTTCTATCTGTTGGGGGTGGAGCCGGTGCGCGACCGTTTCGGACGGGTGCTCGACATACAGTTGATTTCGCAAGAGGAATTGGGGCGGCCGCGTATCGACGTGGTGGTGCAGACTTCGGGGCAGTTCCGCGATTTGGCGGCTTCCCGTCTGGAACTGCTGCAACGGGCTATTGCCATGGCCGCGGCCGCCGACGACAAGGGTGAGAACTTTGTGGCGCAGGGGCTTGTGGCCGCCGAAAAGGTGTTGCTCGAAAAAGGCTACAGCCCCAAGGAAGCCCGCGAGCTTTCGTCCACCCGGGTGTTCGGCGGTCTGAACGGGAGCTCGGGCACCGGCATCACGGGCATGGTGCAGGCGGGCGACCGTTGGGAAAAGGAGTCGGAGATTTCGGAAACCTACCTCCACAATATGGGGGCGATGTACGGCTCTTCGCAAGACTGGGGCGATTTCAAGGAGGGACTTTTCGAAGCGGCCCTGCAGAATACCGATGTGGTGGTGCAACCGCGTCAAAGCAACACATGGGGCGCGTTGAGCCTCGACCACGTATATGAATTCATGGGCGGTCTCACACTCACCGTGCGCAATGTCACCGGCAAAGACCCCGACAACTATTTCAACGACCTGCGCAACCGCTACAACGCCCGCGTGCAGGACTTGCGCTCGGCTATCGGTGTGGAGTCGCGCACCACATTCTTCAACCCCACCTATATCAAGGAACAGATGAAGGGCGGGGCAGGTGCGGCGGCCGGCTTTGCGGAGCTGGTGGAGAACACCTATGGCTGGAACGTGATGAAGCCTTCGGTTATAGACAATTCCATGTGGAACCAAGTGTATGAAGTGTATGTGAAAGACGTGAACGGCCTTGGCGTGAAGACGTTCTTTGAAAGGGAAAGCCCGGCGGCCTTGCAGGAAATGACGGCGGTGATGATGGAAACGGCGCGGAAAGGCTATTGGCAGGCCTCCGAAGCCCAATTGGCCGACATTGCCCGACTGCACGCCGAAATGGTGGAAAAATACGGCGCCTGCTGCAACGGTTTCACCTGCGGCAATGCGTTGCTGAAAGATTTTGTGGCGCAGAAACTCAATCCGCAACAGGCCCGGCGATATGCCTCGAAAGTGCGCGAAGCCTTGCAGACGGACCCGACGGTCGACAACGGCAAGTCGGTGGTGTTGGAACAAGAGAGGCGGCAGGACAATACGGACCGGCCCGTGGATAACGCCCGCATCATCTTGATTGTGTTTGCGGTAGTGGCGGTGCTTGCCGTGGTGTTCGCAGGGGCGCTGCTGCGCAGGAAAAAGCAACAATAATGGAAAGCATCCTTCTTATCATGAGCCTGCTTTGCCTGCTGACGGGTATTTTCCGCAACAGCTTGGCTCCCGGCAAGTATTACCCAGCCGTTTTTGCCGTGGTTTGCGCCTTGTTCGTGCTTTTGGCGGGCAGGTATGCGGTGCAGGTAAACAAACTCGGCGTGAGCCGCGCTTTTTCCGACATGGGCGCGATGCAGAACTTGCATGTGCTTATCACGCTGCATCTGCTTTTTACGTTGGGATTTGCTGCCTCCAAGATGCAGAAAACCTTTGGTTTGGAACGCAATCTGTTTTACAGGATAGTGGAATACGTGCCGGCTCTGCTGGTGTTTCCCGCCCTGTTTTATCTCCATTTGGTGCTGCTTTTTTCTTTTCCCGGTGTGTCGTTTGCCTGTGTGGGCGGCGTTTTTGCGGGCGTGACCTTGCTCTGCATGGGCGGTGGCGCCTACCTGTTCCGTGCCGCCGTGCCCGAAACCGAATTGCGTACGGAACTGCTTTTGATTGCGGAACTTCTGTTGTTTGTGCTGATGCTTTGTACAACGATTAAATAAAAAAGACATGAATACTCTATCGAATCTGATGTTTTGGATTTCCAGCGGCTTCTTGGTGCCGGTGGTGGTGGCGCTGCTGTATTTCTTCGTGCGCAGCCTGTTGCTTTTGGGCGATTTCGTATCGAAATACGTGCGGCGTATGCGCATGGAAAAGGAACTGAACGTGGCTATGGAGAATCTTAACGAATGCAATGTAAGGGAATTGAAGTTTTCGCCCGAAATATCCTCCCAAGCTTTGGCAAGCTGCATTCACCGTATCATCGGCAACAGCTACAACGAGGCGGTGGTTAACAAAACCGTTTCGGAATACGAGCTTGCCCGAGGCAAGGAGCTCGACCAAGCCAAGATATTGGTGAAGTTCGGGCCTATCTTGGGTCTTATGGGAACGCTCATTCCCATGGGACCGGCCTTGGCGGGACTTTCGTCGGGCGACATCGCCTCCATGGCCTACAATATGCAGGTGGCCTTCGCCACCACGGTGCTGGGTCTGTTCGCCGGCGCGGTGGGATTTGTGCTGTATCAGACCAAACAACGCTGGGCGCAAAAAGATTTGGTGCGGCTCGATTTCGTGAGCCAATTGATGAAACAAAGTCAGAACGCTTAATTCCAAAACCATGAGGCGAAGAATTTTGCAAGACAACGAAGATCAGGATCCGGTGGCCATGCTGTCTAATCTTTTCGATGTGGCTATGGTGTTCGCCGTGGCCTTAATGGTGGCCTTGGTGTTCAAGTTCAACATGACCGAGATTTTTTCGCAGGAAGATTATACAATCGTGAAGAATCCGGGGCGGGAGAATATGGAAATCATCACCAAGGAAGGGCAGAATATCACCAAATACAAGCCTTCCGAAAATCAGGACGGTTCGGGAAAGAAGGGCAGGAAAGTGGGCGTGGCCTACCAGCTCGAGAACGGCGAGATTATCTATATACC